>DASRDY010000103.1:0-24800 GCA_035652355.1 Blastocatellia bacterium | reverse complement strand
ATCGATAGGCGCGATGGGGAGGAAGAAAGCTGTGGAAACTGACGCGCTTGATGGAAAAGTGGAAAAACGAAAAGCATGTTTTCCCACTTTCCCACAAGCCCTTGGAAAACTCGAAGCGAGTTTTCCACAGTTCCCACAGCTTCTACTACTGGATATAAATATAAGAGAAAAGGCGATTGAAGAGTTTCTTTTAAGGGCAAATTTAGGATATCGTTCAATTAGATTTTTGGATGAGTCAACGAATACTCTTTCGTTTAGATTTTCTCGTGAGTCAACAGGCGGATTTGGTTCTTATGTTGGATAACGTGCGACATCAGATGGAACGATTGAAGATCGTTACACGGATAGGATTCATCAAATTGATCATTAGAAATGACGGGGAAATTTCAGCCGCCAAGATTTTGGCAGACTGATTCACAAAACTTCATTGTAAATAGTTGATAAACTTGCCTTAAGAATAATTCCAGGAAGGAATTGACAACTTGCGGGCGACCCTATAATATCCTGCTTCTACTGAGAAAAAACGTAGCTTAGACCTTTATTAACTCCTTGTCTCGCAAGAGATTTCCCACGCGGCTTAACCTGGTCGCCGGTAGTGTATCGGAAATCAGATTGAGCCACGCTAAGGATTTGTTTGCACCCTAAAACCGCGGCCATCGAATCACGCACCAGCGGGTCCCGATTTTCAGTCGTAACGGACAAGGTGCTGTTTGTATATGTCTGTGGCGCAGTGGCGCTGTCGCCGATCCTATATGGTTCGACCGATACCATAATCGTTCTGGATTTCGAATTCATATCGTTTCTGGCGCTGGCGGTTCTGGCTGTCCGCCAGGTGGTCACAGGTGACCGATTACGATTCCACGTCCTGTTCATTCCATTTGCGATTTTCGCTCTTTATGTCTTGATTCAAACGCTGCCGATATTTCCGGGTACGAACATTTCGGGTATAGATGCGTCGTTGCTTGGACAGACCAGCGCCTGGCACTCCATCTCACTCGATCCCAACTCAACCCGGGCGTCGCTGATCAAACTGTTGTCGGTGGGATTTTGCGGTTTTCTCGCATTCAATCTGATTCAATCGAGAGAGCGGCTGAATGTTCTGGTTCTGGTAATAATAATCGTTGGGGCTGCCCTGGCGTTGATCGCTATCATCCAGGACCTGACGTGGGACAATAAGATATACTGGCTGAGAGAATCGCCGTACAAAGCACTGGGTCCATTCGTAAATAAAGACCACGGCGCCGGATACTTCGAGCTGCCATTCGGACTTGCCCTGGGAATGCTGCTGGGCGGCGCTGTTCGCAATGATCGTAAGATTATATTTGCTTTATTTGTATTGGTGACTGGGACAGCAATCGTCATCTCGCGTTCGCGCGGTGGGGTTGTAAGTCTGGCAGGAGCGGTCGTCATTGCCGTTGTCCTGAGCAGTTTGAAAGAAACCCGGAAACAGATTCCCGGATATGCGTCCGGATCGTCAAGGCTAAGAGTTCTGAAAGCTGCAGTAGGCGTCGTAGTTCTGGTAGTGGGAATATTTGGCGCCGCGCTGTGGATCAACAAAGATGCCCTTGGGTATTCACTTACGACACTCAGCGATCAGCAGACTTATCAAAATCTCGGCAGCCGCGGAGAGATATGGCGAGCCACCCTGGAAATGTCAAAACAAAATCCAGTGGCCGGACTGGGGTTCGGTGCATACGGGGTCAGTTTCCCTCGATTTTCCAGGTTGAAAGGCAATCTGGTAACAGATTATGCGCATAACGATTATCTGCAGATTCTTGCGGACACGGGAATTATTGGAAGCCTGATTGTTCTAACAGGCCTGATTATTTTCGCGACTAGAAACTATCGTACATTTCGAAAAGCGCGCGGGTATATCGGCGGAGTCCATTTTGGCGCAATCGTTGGAATCTCCGCGATTCTGATTCACAGCTTGTTCGATTTTAATCTTCAGATATATTCAACCGGATTGACGTTTATGGTTCTGGTATGTGTCTGCTGTGCGATAGAGAAAATGATTGGCCAGACCGGGTTAGATATGGCAGCAGTGGATTGACTGGTACAGGCGTGAAAGGCCTCAACAAACTTTCCCGCGGGTGTTCAGATTTTGAAACGGTTAATATATAATACGCAGGCTTGTTAGGTAAGATTCCTGAAACATGTCCCGCTATTCACCAGTCGACAGTGAGTACAGGAGGTACAGCATGAGATTATTTTTAAGATCGTCCATAGTATTTTTGATCTGTGTTCTGTTCGGATCTGTTCTTTATGCTCAGCAAAACTCCGGTCCGAACAGCAGCCCTGCCGTCAATACTGTTGTCACGGCTGGTACCCCCGGAGTCTATCAAATAGGCCCGGGTGATGTCTTGGACGTCAAAGTCTTCAACCATCCTGAGTACACAACAACGCTCCAGGTTGGAGGAGATGGAAATATCAGGGTTCCTTTCTTCGATGGGCAGTTGAACGTCACGTGCAAAACGGAACAGCAAATTCAGGATATGGTTCGGGAGACGCTGCTGACTATTCTTAGAAGACCGCTTGTGAGTGTCACGGTGAAAGACTACAAGTCGAGACCAGTCAAAGTTGTTGGCTCGGTCAGAACTCCGACTCAATTTTATCTTCAGCGCAGAGCCCGCTTGATGGATCTGATTAATGAGGCGGGAGGTCTGGCGCCTACCGCAGGACCGTATATTACTGTCGTCCATCCGTCGGGGCCTGTTGTGAGCTGCGATGAACCTGAACCTTTCGTCGCCAGCGAACCAACTGAAAGAATCGATGTAAAACAACTGGAGAGCGGAGACCCATCAGTAAATCGGTATGTGCACATTGGCGAAACCATTGAGGTGCCCGAAGGTGGAAAGGTATTCCTGACCGGAGCGGTGACCGCACCGACTTCCATCCTATTGACTGGTCAGTTCGGCCGATTGACATTGTTACATGCAATTTCAATGGCCGGAGGAACTCCATATGAGGCAAAGAGAGACCAGATTGAAGTCTATAGAATGTCGGATAAAGGTGACCAAAAGCCGATGGTATACAATCTGAATAAGATTCAAAGTGACCTCAAGTCAGATCCGATTTTACAGGAAGGTGACGTCGTGTTCGTACCGTCGTCCGGGGTGAAGAAAGTATTCAAGGGATTATCCCAATCGATGCTTGTGAATCCCGCTGTTGCCAGACAGTTAGTTTATTAATTGAACGCGGTTGCCAGTTGTTTCCGCCCGCACGACAAATGCAAATTGGAGTTGAAATATGCCTGACAAGCCATTGGCAATAATAAGAGCCGAAGAGAGCGCATTGGAGGTGCCGTCTCCGATTAACAGTTACCAATACGGCGCTGGAACAAACGTAGAGACTGAAAACCAGTTGCTGGCGTACTGGCGTTTGATAATGGCGCGGAAATGGATCGTTGTCGGAGCTTTTGCCCTCGTCTTCACGTTTGTTGCTGTTGCCACTTACAGGTTAACGCCGAGATATACAGCTACGGCAAGTATCGTTACAAACCTGCCTTCGTCTGCCTACCTGCCGCAGGCAGGATACGGCGTTCAGGATCTGCGGGTGCAGGAAGTTACCTCCAATATCCAGACCCAAATGGATATCTTGTCCAGCAGAGCAATGGCGGAACGAGTTGTTAAAAAAATGAACCTGGTTCAGCGGCCCGAGGTCGGCGGTCCACTTCCTCCGTCGGCGACGGAAGAGCAGATCGAAGCGAGAAGAAAAGGCCTGATAGGGTTCGTCTCTGGCGGATTATCGGTTAAGCCTCGCCGCGGAAGTCGTCTGATCGATCTGGCGTTTGAAAGCTCCAGTCCAACACTCTCCGCGGAAGTGCTCAACGCCGTATGTACTGAGTTTATTTCTTATGATCTGGAGACTCGAACCAACACCACGTCCCACGCAGCAGAATGGTTGCAGAGCGAGCTTGGCGGACTGAAGACCAAGATGGAGGAGTCGCAGGTAAAGCTGGTTGACTACGCCAAAGAACATCCTATTTTGACGATGATGCCGGCGGGAGACAAGGGGACCGCCTCTACGGTCGAGCAGGACCGTGTTGCTCAATTAAGCAAACAATATATGGATGCGGAGTCCAACCGCATGGCTATTGAGTCAAAATACCTTCTCGCGAAAGAGAATAACCTCGTTAGCATGACGGATACGCCAAATCCTACGCTACAAGCTCTAATGGCAAAGCGAACGGAGTTGAACCAAAAGTTACTCGATGCAGAGCAGGAATATCAACCAACGTCGCCTCAGGTCCAAGCCCTGCAGGAAGCCTTGACTGCTATCCAGAAGGAGATAGAAAATACAAAAACAACCGTAAGTCATGATTCGCTGGCGAAACTCGAAGCGGACTACAACACTGCCAAGCTGAACGAGCAGAAGCGGAAAGAGCTTTTTGAACATGAGCGCACTGTCGCGTTGGAAGAAAATGGTCAGACTGTCCAATACGAACTATTAAAGCAGGACGCTGACGCCAACGAAAAACTGTACAACAACCTCTTGCAGCGGCTGAAAGAAGCGCAATTGTCGATGGGTTTACAGGATCCCTCTGCGAGAATAGTCGATACGGCGCAGATTCCTCAGTTTCGATCTTATCCGCCCGTTACCCGAAATCTGATGATGGGTGGCATTCTGGGGTTAGGATTTGGAATCGGCTTGGTGTTCCTGCTGGATTACCTGGACAACACACTGAAGACGACTGACGATGTAAACCGGATCCTTCAATTGCCGGCACTGGGAATTATTCCGGCGCTAGGGACATTGAACAAGCGTCGATTGCTGGGAACAGGGGCAGGCGGGCCGAGCACATCCGCTGAATTGATTAGCGAGCATTCGGCGGATTCCGGATACGCAGAGGCCTATCGGTCACTGCGCACATCAGTTTTGTTGTCGCTGGCGGATCACACGCCGAAGACGATTTTGGTGACCAGCGCTCAGCCATCGGAAGGTAAGACCACAACAGCAATCAATATCGCAATAGCGCTGGCGCAAACGGGCGCCAGGGTCCTGGTGATCGATGCTGACATGCGGCGTCCGCGCTGTCATAAGGCATTGGGTGTTATGAATAAACGCGGTCTCAGCACGTTCCTCGCAAGTGGAGCCGATCTGGACGGGCTGATTATGGAAACGGCTGCCGGCATTCAAATTCTTCCCTGCGGGCCGACGCCGCCTAATCCTTCAGAATTGCTGACCTCTTCGAGGATGTCCGCGGGTCTGCGCGAGCTCGACAGCAAATATGATCACATAGTCATCGATTCACCGCCTGTAGCCACAGTGTCTGACGGATTGATCCTGGCGAAATCTGTCGATGGCGTAGTCCTGGTCGTCCAGGGAGGCCAAACGTCGCGCAACATTGCGATGCGAGCGCGCCAGATGCTTCAGAACGTCGGCGCAAAAGTGTTCGGCGTTGTTTTGAACAAGGTCGACGCTGGCAGCAGCTACTACTACGATTACTACTACAAGTACGGATACTATTACTCGCGTGACACCTCCGAGGGGGAAGAGCAGGCACAGTCTTAAGCGGCCGTTCAGGATTTGACAGGAACCGGCTGAGTTCTCGTCCGTCACTTTGAGTCTTTCAGACTCAAAAGAATTTTCTTGCTTAGCCGTGGGTGTCGCTTCGCTCCACCCACGGTTTTCACTGGTCGCCATTGGGGCGATTGAAATGTTTAAACTTCACGAAAGATCAGGAGCCTTTCCGTATAGCGAAAAGGCATAGCCCGCGAAGACATAAGCACATAAGCATCGTTGGAGTTCGCCGGCAGGATCACACTTATCGCTTTTTGTTCCTAGAATCCTACCCATATTAATGAGCACAGAAACCAGGGCCTCCTTATCACTAAGCGCAACGAAAGAGCAGGAGTCTGTTCCCATCGTAAAAATCGAGCCTTCAAGAGGCTGGATATCTCTGCGACTGCATGAATTGTGGGAATATCGCGAGCTTCTCTATTTTCTGGTCTGGCGCGACATAAAAGTCCGATACAAACAAACAGTTCTTGGAGCGGCCTGGGCGTTGATCCAGCCTTTGCTGACGATGCTGATATTCAGTCTCTTTTTTGGAAGATTGGCCAAGGTTCCGTCAGACGGCATTCCGTACCCGGTCTTTTCGATGACCGCGTTAGTCCCTTGGACGTTCTTCGCGAATGGATTAAGCCTTGCGGCAAACAGCTTGATCACCAGCTCGAATCTTATAACAAAGGTTTATTTCCCGAGGTTGCTGATCCCTCTCGCTTCGGTTGTATCGGGCATAGTGGATTTCGCACTGTCGTTTCTCTTGTTGATGGCGATGATTTTTTATTACGGAATCGTACCATCATCCAGGATGATATGGTTTCCGGTATTTCTATTCCTGAGTCTTGTTACGTGTCTGGGAGTCGGGTTGTGGCTATCCGCAATGAACGTTAAATTTCGCGATATCCGTTATGTAGTTCCTTTTGTCGTTCAATTCTGGATGTTCGCGACACCGATCGCCTATCCAAGCTCTTTGCTGAAAGAGCCGTGGAGAACTGTGTATGGTCTTAACCCGATGGTCGGAGTTGTCGAAGGTTTTCGCTGGTCGTTATTAAACTCCACGAATCCGCCAGGACCCGCTATTGGAGTTTCGTCTCTTGCCGCGGTGGTGATCCTTATCAGTGGAGCATACTATTTTCGTCGAATGGAAAAGACTTTCGCTGATCTTGTGTAAATGATGTTGAAGACCTCCCGGATTAATTAAATCGCATTTGTAACGCCTACTAATTATGCAAGTGAGAACAATTCTTAGACGCGCTGGTGTGGGAAGGTTTCTGCTGAATTATGTGTTTACTCCCGCGCAGAAAATATCGGAGCTTAAATATCCCGACAGCGATGTTTCAATAAAAGTCGGCCATCACACACTGCAGGTCTTCAGCCCAAGGAAAAACCGGATCGGTCGAGCGTTATATACGGATCGCATTTGGGAGCCGGAAGTAACCGAGGTCATCGAACAGAATACGAAAGCTGGTATGACCGCCCTGGATATTGGCGCGGATATTGGTTACTACACGCTTAACCTGGCCCGGTTAGTCGGGCCAAAAGGATCCGTCGTCGCATTTGAGCCTATTCCCAAAGCCAGGGAGAGGCTTCGCCATAACATTTCAGCAAACGGATACGAGAACATCCTTATTTCTGAATACGCTCTGGGCAATCAGGAGGGCGTGGTCTACCTGGAAGATCCCTTCAACGCATCGCGAATCAGCCTGACAAAAGACGAAGGAGGCGCAAGGGATATCAAAGTCGATATAAAACGTCTTGATGATTTAATCGGCGAGTTAGGCATCGACAAGGTCGACATCATCAAAATGGATATCGAGGGCGCCGAGCACGAAGCATTGCGTGGGATGGAGAAAACGCTGTTAAAGCATAAACCGATTTTGGTGATCGAAGTCCATCATAAGTTTCTGCCTTTTTTTAACAGCACCTCCGACGCTGTCAGGAAATGGCTAACAGATCTCGGATACCAAATTGCAACGATTGATGAGGCAATGGTTGATGAGGGTCATGCGGCACATACAGTCTACTGTCGATTTAACGCGTAACAACAGTAAACGAGTTTGACGGCGATTGTCTTAAAATAATAAAGAATGCGTATAATTCTGGCCAGTAGAAATGCGCTGCCTCAATCAATCGGCGGGGGCGAAGTTCATATGCTCGCCCTGGCAAAGGCTTTTAAGAAGCAGGGGCACGATGTCTCGATTCTGACTGTTGACGGAACAGTCGATAAAACGAAATATATTCGCCGGAGTGAATTTTCAGATGTCGCAATCGATTACATAAGTGTTCCGAAAAATCTTTCCAAATATCATCGCGACGACAGTTTAACCGATTGGGCTGACAAATGGCTGGTTGAACAAAATGCCGACATCTTGCATCTATTTTTGTTTAGTAACCTGCTCGGCTTAATTCCAGCGGCTCGCAATCTGAACATTCCTGTTTTTCTGACTGCATTGGAGTTCAGTTATTTTTGCAGGCGTTTCGACTTGATGCGCAATGGTACTGAGCTATGCGTGCCTGGAACCAGGGGCTCTGATTGCGAGGAGTGTAGCCGTAATTCCTACTCCAGGAACCAACGCGGGCTGGCCACAATGGCCAGACTGATTCCAGCGGGCGTTGAGCTTGGAATTCGCAATATACCTATAAAGCTGCTTAACCAGGACAGACTTCCTGCCCTGGGGGAAAGAACGATTACAACTCAAATAGATGCGCAGCGGATATCGTTTTCAAAGGACATTACCGGTGTTATCGCGCCTTCATCAATAATGAAGCGGTTCTATATTGCCAACGAAGTGCCGGAATCGAAAATTCACTTTGTTCCATACGGTACGGATGTCAAACCGCTAGAGTTCTCAACGAACGGCAACGGCCACAAGGCTCTGCGGATTGGGTATATCGGCAGGTTTCATCCGCTAAAGGGAATCCATGTCCTTTGCGATGCAGTTAAGCAACTGCCGAGGGAATATCCGATCGAGGTTCAGATATTTGGCCCGGCTGAGGCCGGAGTGCCGGGATACTCTGAGCAAATTCAATCCTTTATAAAAGAAGACGGTCGCATAAAGATACGTGGTTCCCTGGATAGGGAAGGCGTACCACAAGCATATCGGAATCTGGATGTGCTGGTTGTTCCGTCGACCTGGTATGAAAACTCTCCGATTACGATGAGTGAGGCGCTTGCGTGCAAATGCCCGGTGATTTGCAGCGACACAGCCGGAATGACCGATTTGGTTGAAGATGGCGTTAACGGTTTAACATTTCCCGTAGGTGACAGCGCAGCCCTGGCAAAATGTCTGAGGCGATTGGTTGAAGAAACGGGATTGCTGGGTTCGCTTCGCAAAAACATTAAGCCAATTGAAACGACTGAAGAGATCGCGACAAAGATTTCCAGTTTGTATCGAAACGCGCTGGGAAAAACTACAGAGGTCAAAACGGCAGCAGGGGAATAAATTGTGATTGCGCAGAAATGGAAAGACCGATGGTATAGCGCCTGGGTGCCGGTACTGAAAGCAAATCAATTCCGATACAGAATCACGGCGCCGAAGTCAGGTGATATCTGCATAAACATCGGCTCCGGCAAATCACAATTCGATGGCTGGATCAATATCGATGGCAATTTCATGCATCGGCCTGATATGTGGCTGGATGTCAGGAACGGATTGCCCTTTCAATCCGGAAGCGTCAAGTTGATCTATTCATGTCACTTCTTCGAACACCTTTACTTGAACGAATTGAAACCTCTGCTGATTGAATGCAGACGAGTGTTGCGGCCAGACGGCGGCATGCGCATCGCCGTTCCAAATTTGAGATCGGCGATAATTGCTTATCATCAGAACCGTAATGAATGGTTCAGTCAGTTTCCGCAGGAGTTTAATTCCATTGGTGGGCGGTTCTTTAATGAAATGCTTTGCGGTGATCAGCATCGATTGATGTTCGACCAGAGCTTCCTCTCCGAGGTTTTAACTGAGGCTGGTTTCAGCCGGATTTATGAAGTGAACAGAGGCCAAAGTAAATTGTTGCCAGAATCGCATCAGATTCTTCAGCGAGAAATGGAAAGCCGCGACGAAAGCAAACAGCCCGACCCGTGGCTGATTGCGGAGGCGTTGCCGTAAATTACAGGAACAATGAACGCCGAAAAGAAGACGGTAGACGTTTCCGTTATTCTTCCGACATACAACCGTGACGCTGTTTTAAGCAAGACCCTGGAGTGTCTGCTCGCACAGGACCCGCGACCAAAAGAGATTATCGTTATCGATCAATCGCGCGAGCATGACGCAAAGACCAGCAGCTTTCTAAAGGATCTGATCGACAGGAACCAGATCATCTACATATACCAGGCGCAACCCAACGCTCAACGAGCACGCAATACTGCAATCGCCGAATCGACTGGAGAAGTTCTCCTTTTCGTAGACGACGATGTGGAGATGGGCAGCGATTTTGTTGGTGCCCATTGGCGGAACTACATGGATCCGGAAATTGCAGCCGTTTGCGGTTTTTACCTCGAACCCGGAGAAGTCCCATTAGACGAATTGCCGGATGATTGCAGCCATCCGCTGACTGGCTGGATTTACACGCCTCATTGTTACAACAAAAGGGTAGACAGCTATCTTCTTTCAACCTGCAACGGTTCGCTGCGTCGCGAGATTGCAATAAAGCTTGGTGGCTTCGACGAGAATTTTACTCACACTCTTCTGGACGATACAGATTTCTCGTGCCGAATGAAAAAACTCGGGGTTAAATCGGTCCATGATCCAGAGGCAAAGCTGATTCATTTGAAGGAACCCAGCGGGGGCAAGCGGCCTGGTGGTGTCAATACCTTCGTTATAGCTGACAGCAATAAATGGTATACGTGGTGCTATTTCTTCTGGAGCAATTTCGGTTGGCGTTCACGGCATGAGTTGCTTGGCCGTCTTCGAACGTGCGTCTTTCGGCGCGTCAATATTTATCGTCCTTGGTATATGGTGCTGGCGTTAGTTTACTGCGTACAAGGAGGGTGGCGGGCGGCGCGCGCTATTCGTGACGGCAGAAAACTAGGACTGCCATCAATCGAGCAAACAGCTGGTTCGATCATAAAAAGGGAGCAAGTTACAAACTAGTCTGTATGAAAATTCTTATGGTCACGATAGGTTATCCTCCCAATCAGGTTGGAGGAACGGAAACCTATGTTCTTGGACTGGTGGAAGCTCTCAAGCCTCGAGGCCACATCTCATATATTGCGTATATGGAACCCTTCAAAGATGAGAATGGGCCTGAAACGCGCGTTACCACTGAGGAGCATCTGGGCACAACCGTGTATCGGATCTGGGTGAATTCTTCCCGATTTCCGATGGAACATATCGTCTTTGACAAAAAATTGATTGCCACTCTCATTACGGAATTCAAAAAAGTCGCCGATCTTGTCCAGCCGGATATTATCCATGTTCATCCATTGCAACTCGGATTTGAATCTTATTTGATCGAAACCTTTAATAAAGAGGATCGGCCGGTAGTACTTACATATCATTCAACAAACACTGGGTGCACGCGCAGCGATCTCATACATATGGGAACAGAGGTCTGCGACGGTCTGATGATCAAGGAACGGTGCACCTACTGTACTCTGCACTGGAAGGGGATGTCCAAGACAGTAGCTATCGCCATGTCCAAGTTACCGATTACCTGGTACAGATCGGCGTTTGACGAACTAAAGCCGTATCCCTCACTGAGAAAACTCAGATCAGTTATGTCGGTCCCGGCAATGGTTGATGAGAGATTCAAGTTGTGGAATCTGGCAACAACCAATGCAAGGGCCGTCGTGGCCGTGTGCGAATGGGTAAAAGATTCGATTCTTAACAATGGGGTGTCCAAAGATAAGGTTGTGTTTTCAAGGCACGGTCTGAGATTGGTCCCAGACGTGACTCCCGTTGAACGGCAGGGAATTACCCGATTTGGATATTTGGGTAGAATTAGTCCCGAAAAAGGCATTCAGACGCTGGTGGACGCCCTGAAGTCTGTCCCACAATCCTCAGAATTCGAATTTGAGGTTTGCAGTTGGACGTTTCAGGATCCTGCCGCACGGCCTGAACAGAAGCGGCTCATGACAGAGTTGCGAGAGCTTGCAGAGGCCGATAAAAGAGTAAGAATTCTCGAAAATGTCAGCGATTCGGCGCTCTCTTCAGTGTTAGCAAGCTGGGATGCGATTGTGGTTCCCTCCTTCTGGCTCGAGTCGGGGCCTGAAGTAATCTACGAAGCTCTTGCGGTCAAAACGCCAGTAATAGGGAGCAAGCGAGGTGGCATCGCTGAACTCGTCAAAGAAGGTGAAAGTGGTTTCTTTTTCACGCCGACAAAGGCTGACGAATTGCGCTCTCTTCTTGTGAAGTTTGCGGAAAACCCGACAAAACTCAGGGAGCTCAGGAAAACGATTCCTCCGGTTCGCACGACCGAACACGTAGCCGACGATATGGAAGCGCTTTACGGACGACTGCTCGGCAACTCTGTTAATCATCAATCGGCGTAGTGTCCTCTGATAAACCTGAAATGATGTCAGCGAAGCAACCTGAATCTTCAGATCGGTCAACATCGATTGATGTCTTGCGCGGACTGGCAGCGCTGAGCGTGGCTTTCTTTCATGCCAGAGACGTGTCCTGGATCGGTATAAGTCAGTTGTGGCACTTAAACAGGTTTACCTTGTCGCCGATTGTGCTGCTGGGTTATGCGACCGCGCCTTTCAAGTTCGGCTTTCTGGGTGTACCACTATTTTTTGTCCTGAGCGGTTATTGTATTCACAGGCCAAACGCCAAGCGACTGGCGCAGGATCCAGCAGCGCCATTCGATTTCAAAAGGTATATTAAACGTCGATTGTGGCGAATTTATCCAGTGCTGGCGGGCGCCCTGCTGCTGACTGCTCTGGGAGACTATTTTCTCCGTGCTAATTCGGCATTCCCGGGCGGCGACGATTCTCTAAAGGCGTTCATCGCGAACTTTTTCTCATTCCAGAACATTTTTGCGCCACCTTACGGAACCAATGCTTCACTCTGGACACTGGGAATCGAGCTGCATTTTTATCTTTTGTACCCGTTGCTTCTCTTTTTTTTGAGAAGGATTGGTCCGGTAAAAATCACTCTTGCAGTTTTTGGTATCAGCCTGTTCTATGTGTTGCTGGATAGAGTCTTTAAATTCGGGATCGTCACGTTTGTGCCGTACTGGTTTACGTGGGTGGTAGGATTGCTAATCGCTGAAGGCCAATACCGGAAGATGGCAACAGGTTTCAGGGGACTGAGAGTTCTGGTATGGACAGCCGTCAGTGGGGCTGTTGGGTGCGTACTGATTCTGGCCAAAATGCCCGACTTCGCGGAATTCATGTTCGCCGTTTCGTTTGGATCGCTTCTCGTATGGAGTTTGAGTGAAGGAGGCAATCGTTTCTGGAATCGGCAATATTTTGCGCTTCTGGCTTCAATAGGAGTCTTTAGTTATTCTTTATACGCTATACACAGGCCGCTATTCTACGTGTTTCGTAAGATCGTCTTCGATGGTAATCTTTCGCCATCCATCATCACGCCGATTGTGTTTGTTGCGGTTTCTGTAATTTGCGCCTGGTGCTTCTATCAATTGATTGAAAGGCATAGCTTGCGGTTACCTGAAAAATCTCGGCTTAGAAGTCAGGTCGCTGGGGTTCAGTAAGCACCTCGACTGCCGGGATCAGGCATGAAAGTTCTATTAGGCACATACGCATATAATTCGCATGTCCAGAATATCGCGAGAGCGTTGCATGAAGCCGAGTTGTTGGGAGCGTTTTACACCGGGCTTGTCGATAACTACCAAACGGCAATTGCGAAAAGATTACGTCGCGCAATAGCGGACTCGTTTCCCGCTGTCGATAAACAACTCCATCGACGGAGAATAAACAACATACCTGATTCAATAATAGATAAGGTGTGGATCTGGGAAGGCTTGCGGACCGCAATCTCCAAGCTGAAACTCGGCAGAGTAGAAGACAGGGTATGGGAGAAGGGCGATCATTACCTGGACAGAAAATGCGCGCGCGCGATTTTGAAAAGAGATTTTGATTGCTTCTTCGGAGTAGAACATGGCTCTCGGCTATCGATCCACGCGGCAAAACGCTGTGGAAAGAAAAGTGTCCTGGCCTTTTTGAGTCCGTATGGAGAATTCCGCGAGCGCTGGGTCGACGCGGAATACGAATCGTTTCCTGATCTAATGACGCCTACTGCAAAACAGGTATTAAAGCTGCGTTCTGTTCGAAACCGCCGAGTGTATCAGGAAGCGGTCGAGGCGGATTTGATCCATACAAACTCATCTGTAACGATGGATTCGCTTTTAGAGACTGGCCTCCCAAAGGAGAAATTCATCTGTGTGCCTCTGGGAGCTCCTGACTCTATCCCGGAGAGTTCTTTACCGAAGACTTTGAGCTGTCCGCTTCAGTTTATATATGCCGGTCCGGTATCCGTTCATAAAGGGACGCACTATTTGCTTCAGGCTTGGCGACTTTTGAATCCGAACGGTGCGGCAACTCTTCATTTCTACGGCTTACCTATGCTCCCGGAAAGGTTGCTAAAGGACACTCCAGACAATGTTTTTATTCATGGCTCGGTGCCGCGAAGTGAATTATTCAAGGCCTATGAGCAAAGCGCGGTACTGGTCTTCCCCACACTTTGCGATGGGTTTGGCGAAGTTGTTACAGAGTCGCTGTCGCGAGGGCTTCCGGTAATAACGACGCGTAACGCAGGAGCTCGCGACTTGATTGAAAATGGCAAAAACGGATTCATCATTGAGCCAAGAAGCCCTGAGGCGCTTGCCGAGCGAATGCAGTGGTGCATCGACAACCCGAGTGTGCTTTTGGATATGAGAAGACACGCGCTTGCCACCGCCAGACTGTGGACCTGGGCAGATTATCGAAGACAGCTCATATCAGAGTTGCTACAAAAGGCGGCCTGATCGGAAATTGTGAATAACAAATGATTCCGGCATTGTTTGTCACTCACGAGGAGTCGCTTGCGGACGGCGGCGGCGGCCAGCAAGTCTGCTCGCGAGAGTATTTCGAAGCGCTTCAGCTTGGCGGATTCGATCTAACCTGCGTGCGGTTTGGAACGGATCGCCGATTTCTGACAAGAGTTCGTCGGAAACTCTATCCTCGACCGTATCACGATCACTTCGATCCCGTGTTGCTGGACAGGATCATCGAAGCAGCAAGAATCAACTCACCCGAGTTTGTATTTTTAAATCTAAATGATCTGATCCCATTGGGCAGGGCTTTGCGCCGGAACTTGACGCAGAATATTAAGCTGGTGCTGTTATCACATGGGCTTGCCTCGGTGGATGAAGTCCACGCGGTCCGAATTGCGGAATCGGACAATGGTCTTCGCGGGGCCCATCGAAATTGGAACAATGTCGGAGCTATGCTGCAGTTAGAGGCTGTGGAATTGTCGGCATTCGACCATGTTTTTTGCCTGGCTCCGTTTGAGGCAGAGATTTGTCGCTGGCTTGGCGCGAAATCGGTTTCGGCCGTTCCCAGGTCCGTCGTTCCGACCATTCTTGATTGGAAACCGTCGGGTAATCGGTTGGGATTTATCGGTACTATGAGCCACCCCCCAAACGAGGAGGGGTTTTGGCTTTTTTTGCGAGAGTTCGAATCGCTGGCGAACGGAGTTGTGCGAATACGGCTGATTAGCCGGTCTGAAGAAGTTTGCAAGGCGGCCGCTTCGAAATATCCGTTTGTCGATTATCTGGGAGCGATTGAGGACGAGAGCCGATTGCGTGAGGAAGTAAGCACATGGAACGCGTTCATACATCCTCTCTTTTGTTACGCAATGGGATGCAGCACAAAGGTAAGCGTCGTATTAGCTTGGGGAATTCCGCTACTGACAACTCCGGCGGGAATACGCGGCTATGAATTTATGAACCACAAGCTGACAACAGTGGCGACTCCCAAGGAAATGGCATTAAAAGCTCTGGACCTTCTCGATCGAACTAATGCCGAGGCCGCGCGGAAAGAAGTGATAGGCATATTGGCAAGCGCTCCGAGTCTGGAGGAGATAGGCGCTGAGATGATCAGGGCTTTGGGGAGGCAACCGATTAACAGCGTACCAATAACTGACTCAAAGATTGCTTTGGTAAACGGATAAGGGCCGAGCCTGATACAATGGCCAAGTCTGTTGTTATTGTAGCTCCGCATTTTTCGCCGAGCAGCCTCCCGCCCACGCATCGCGCCAGGCAATTTGCAAGATGGCTGCCGGAGTTTGGATGGAACCCACTCGTTCTTACAGTTCGCCCAGAATTTTACCAGGAGAAATTAGATCCCGAGTCTCTGGAACTTCTCCCGAAGGATTTAGAAGTAATTCGGACGAAGGCGTTTCGCCCAAAGAAGCCGAATGGTTGGGGCATCGGCGATATGGGGCTTCGTTCGATTTTCCACCTATGGACGGCGCTGCGCAAAATATGCCGTCAGCGCAAGGTCGATCTCATTTACCTGATCGGTCCCCCCAATTTTCAATTACTCATTGGAAGACTCATCAGGACTGAATTTGGTGTACCGTACATATTGGATTTTACTGATCCGTGGGTATCCGATTGGCTGAGTAACAATGCGCGGCCGTTTACGAAACTCTGGTTATCTCATCTTTCCGCTCTTTTGCTGGAACCATTCGCAGTCAAAGGGGCGGCACACATCACTTCGGTCTCTGAAGGCACGAACGACGGCATTCTACGTCGATACAAAAAGCTGAAGAGATCCGACTTTACGGCATTGCCGTTCGGCGGAGAACCCGAGGTTTTTGATTACCTGAACAAAAAGCCGTCTGCCGGGATTCTCGGCATTAGCAACGGAACTTTCAAATTGGTCTACACGGGAGCAATGTGGGAGGCGGCATACCCTGTTTTGGATTGCTTTCTGGATGCGTTAAAACTGATGAAGGAGCGCAATCCGGATTTATTTGCGAAGATTAAAGTACATTTCATTGGCACAACTTATCGACCAGATGCTTCCGGGCATTTCCAGGTGCTCCCACGCGCTGATGCAAAGTCGGTATCGGAAGTGATAAGCGAAACCCCGGAAAGACTACCGTTTCTTGACGCCCTGCGATCATTGCTACAGGCTGACGGACTATTGATTTTGGGTTCTGTCGAACCTCACTATACCGCTTCAAGATTGTTGCCGTACATTCATTCAAAACGGCCCCTTTTTGCCTTGTTCCATAAAGAAAGCGACGGTTCAAAACTCCTTGAGCAAAGTAGCGCTGGAACGCTTTTGAAATATTCGGCTGAGTCGCTGAACCTCATCGTAGAAGATGTATACAGTACCCTTGTTCGATTCATCGAAAGGAAAGGTTTAAACGAACGAAATATAAACTTGGATCTTATCGAACAAAATTCTGCAAAATCATTGACAGCGAAATTGGCATTGGTATTTGATCGAGTTGCTCAACAGGAAAGGGTGGCAGAGCTTTGATAGATTGCTTCAAATATTGGTCATCCCTAAAGTATGGAAAAGAATAAAACCGATGCCGGCGAATAATGCCCAGAACACTGGCTCCTCAGTATAAAAAGCTAAACCTAGGTTGTGGTCTTAAAGCTCCTGAAGGTTGGGTTAATGTCGACGGATCACGAAACGCATGGTTGCGACAGCATCCAACGTTGTTTTCAGCATTGAAGAAGCTCCGTTTCGTTTCGAAGGAAGACGCCGCAGTTGAATGGCCGACAAATATCGTCATATGGAATCTGACGAAGCCATTGCCATTTCGAGATAACCATTTTGAATGCGTGTACGCTTCACATATTTTGGAACATCTTTATTTCGAGCAAGCGAATGCTTTGTTGCGAGAGGGATATCGAGTACTTTGCAAAAATGGAGTGATCAGAATAGCTGTCCCTGATTTAGGATTGATGATTGAGCGTTACATGGCGGAAAAGCAAGACTCGAGCGGCAGATCAGTATTTGCGGCTGATCGTCTTCAGATGAGGATGCGGCTAAGAAATCCAGGCCGCAATGCGAATATAGTAAGGACGTTTTATGAATCTATTCAGGATTTCGGCAGCCATAAATGGCTTTATGATGAAGAATCACTGTGTCGACTGCTTTCTGAATCTGGGTTTGTAAATCTGCGCCGCTGTCAGTTCTTGAACAGCAAAATCGAGTCGATCGAACAAGTTGAAAAAGAAAACCGCGTCCGGGAAGGCAATCTTTGCGTAGAAGGGGAAAAGGCGTAGTATTCTTTTTCCGCATACGATTTGTGCCGGTGCTGAGTAAAGGCGAGGGGACCAATGGAAAAGCTTGATCGAAGCGTCGTTTTTATCAAAAAGGCAGCAAATTTATTTAGCAAATATGTTACAGGATATATGCAACCCGGGCGTTACAAGGTACCGAAAGTTCCCGCCATATCGGTTGAAACAACCAATATTTGTAATGCTAAATGCGTCTTTTGCGCGAACCCGGTAATGTTGCGCCGAAAAGAGCCGTTGGAAATGACTGTATTTAAGAAGACGGTGGACGAGTTTGCTGCAATGGGCGGCAAAGAAATTGATTTTAATGTAACTATAGGCGACCCGTTACTGGATCCGTATCTGCTGGAGCGGGCAAGGTACGTCAAGCGTTATCCCCAGTTTGAATCGCTTGGATTTGTAACAACGCTTCAATGGCTTCATCGATTCGACCTTAATGAGTTTTTTGATTGCGGATTTACCTGGATAGCAGTTTCGATCACTCTATCGGGACGCGAAAAATACCTTGAATTCTTTGGGGTAGATAAATACGACGCCGCGTTGGAAAATCTGATAACTCTAATTACCGAAAATAAAAACCGAAATAATAAATTTTGGATTCATGTGGGGCTGAAACCCACCGATGAACCAAAAGCAGCAATTCTCGGGCATCCCGATTTTCAACACATCAACTCTTTAGTCGAACAAGATTTAATTAGCGATATTAATAATATGTCGTTCTATTGCGACGACTGGATAGGCGCGGTTAAATTACCGTCCTATCTCAAAAAGCGACCACTGTATCCAAGGGCTTTTCGACCTTGCTTGCTTCTTTACAAAGGATTGATGGTCTACTCTAACGGTAACGTCGGTGCATGCTCGTGCAGAGACTTTGAAGCAGATAGTGACCTGATTTTGGGCAATGTCAAAGAGCAATCCCTTGACGAAATATGGAACGGACAAAAGGTTGCGCAGATCAGATCTGATTGGCTTCGCAAGAGCAAAGTACCTGAAATCTGCAAGTCCTGCAGACATTACCTGTATTAATGCTTAGCTCATCAGAATGAGTATTCTGAATCCAATAAACCATATCCGGCATCACCCCCTGACGCGGAACCATCAAATCGCCGCATTCAAACGGGTAGCGGCTTGGCAAATCGGAACTCGATTGTTGCCGGGACCGATCAGTGTGCCCTATGTTAACCGCTCGCGACTATTGATATCGCGAGGCATGACAGGTGCGACTGGCTGCGTCTATGTCGGGCTGCATGATTTCGAGCAAATGTCATTTCTTCTTCATTATTTGAGACCCGGTGACACATTTATTGATGTTGGCGCAAATGTCGGCTCCTATACGATATTGGCATCTGCCGCAGTTGGTGCCTCGACGATCGCTTTTGAACCGGTAAAATCCGAATACGAAGCCCTGATCGCAAATGTGGCATTGAACAATATCGAGGCTCTGGTCGAGATAAGGAAAACAGCCGTCGGCAGTTATGAAGGAGAAGTGAAGTTTAGCAGAGGGGGTGGGCCTGGCTCGAAGATTGTCGCTGACTCGTGCGACGGAATTGTCGCCCCGATCACAACTTTGGACACCGCAATCAATAACAATAACATCCGGTTGATAAAAGTAGATGTTGAAGGCCACGAATATGATGTTTTGAAAGGTGCGCATAGGGTTCTTTCCGGAGCGGAGCCTCTAGTCCTGATTGTAGAGATGATCGGTCTAGGTGAACTGGAGCAAGGTATTGACGACAAGATGATACATTCAATGATAATTGATTGCGGATTTAGGCCCTGTGGTTATTCGGCGTTTGACAGGGAGTTTAAAGAAGTCAAATCTTACTCCGCTTCTTCTAACAACGTTATGTATGCGAAAGGGATTGAAGCTATCAGGGAGAGGGTGAAAGTTGCCGAACCTTTCGAAGTTCTTGGTCGATTGATCTAACCACGTCACGTTCGGGCGCTATTTCGATTAATGGTTTTAATCGCCGGATCCGAGGGAAAGAAGTACAAATTAGGGTTACTCTCCACTCATCCTATACAGTATTACGTGCCCTGGTACAGGGCGTTGGCAAAGGTTGTCGACCTCACGGTCTATTTCGCTCACAGACAAGATGGGGTAGGTCAGGCAGCGGCTGGATATGGGGTGGAGTTTGAATGGGATATTCCGCTTCTGGAAGGGTATGAATTCAATTTCCTACGTAATATATCCCATAACCCCGGATTGTCTTCATTCTCTGGTTGCGACACTCCGTCGATTTATGAAGTCGTCAAGCGCGAAAGATTCGACGCTTTCATAGTCCAGGGATGGTTCGTAAAAAGCTATTGCCAGGCGATCTGGGCCTGTTGTCGAACACATACACCGGTTCTGGTTCGTGGGGATTCTCAATTGGCGACGCCACGGAGTTTCGTAAAAAACTGTATTAAATACCCGCTGTTTCGGCTACTGATGCCGAGATTTGATGGATACCTGGTGGTCGGTAAAAGAGCGCAGGAATACTTCCGTCATTATGGAGCAAGTCCACAGAAGTTTTTTTCTACTCCGCATTGTGTGGACAATGCTTTCTTTGATGAAAAAGCAGGATTAATTGGGAAACATCGCAGCGAGATTCGGCGTGATTGGAGTGTTCCTTCGGATGCTATCGTATTCCTACTGGTTGGGAGACTGATTGCAATGAAAAGGCCGATGGATTTTCTTCAGGCTCTTAAATCTGCGGCAAGGAGAAATCCTAGAATCTACGGTCTGATTGTTGGAGATGGCGAATTGCGTCATCAGATTGAGCATTTGGTCAAAGAAGAAAGTCTCCCCGTGACATTAACTGGCTTCCTCAATCAAAGCGAGCTACCAAAGGCTTACGCTGTCAGCGACGTTCTCGTAGTATCCTCAACCGGCGAAGAAACTTGGGGGTTGGTTGTAAACGAAGCAATGGCCAGTGGGGTTCCTGCCATCGTTAGCGACAAGGTCGGTTGTGGTCCTGACCTGATACAGCCAGGTAAAACGGGTGATACTTATCCTTGCGGATCCGTAGAAAAACTGGCAGATTTAATGATTGACTGGGCGGCGGATCCGCGCTTGATTGCGCAACGCGGCGCATACGCGCGTGAATGGATCGAGCACTACAGCGTAAAGTCAGCGACGGAGGGGACACTGAAGGCACTACAATCCGTTACGTGTTGAATGATTCGGGTCGACGAAGAATAACTCTAAAACAAAACAGGTATTTTTGAGTGTTTAATAATTCGAGCGAAACTTCGATTTTCTTTTGGGCAATAGTCTGGCTTGGCGCAATCGTCTTAGTAATGACTCGGTTCTCCAAAAAGGAGAGTGCCGGAACCGGTCTTGTGCTGGCATATCTGATCAATCTCTGGCTCATTCATTGGCCGGGCGCGGTTGCCTATCTGAGCTCGTCATCGACAGCGGTTGATCTGGATCCAGTAGAAGTTGGTTTTCGCATCAGCTCGTATGGGGTTGTTGCCTTTGTTATCGGAAGTTTAGTTTTTGGGCCTTTTATTGCTGGTGCCCTAAAACGACGTGCCAACGTTGTCGCATCAAGTATCTCGATGATGCAGGCGTCGAAGGCTTATATTATCATCGGGATCCTTTTTTACATTTCCATTGGATCATTTTTGGCTTTTATACCATCTGTCCGGTCTCTCCTTTCGTCAGGTTGGCAATTGGTTGTGGTAGGGATTTGTATCGCACTTTGGTTTGCCTGGCAGAGACGTGACTCAAGAAGATTGTGGATAATTCTTTTGATGTCGCTGACGCTGCCATTGATCACTCTAGTAACACAAGGCTTCGTTAGCTTTGGCGTGGCGGCGCTGATCGCGATCTGTGCGTTTACAGCCATATTCTACCGGCCGAGAGTAAAGCTCGTATTAGTCGGCCTGTTGGTTGGATACATAGCATTTTCTTTCTATATCGGTTACATGAAAGAGAGAGAGACGATTCGCGACGCCGTCTGGGGTGGACAGGACTACTCCGTAAGACTCGAGCGTATGAAAGCGCTTTTTACCTCATTTGAGTTTTTCAATCCGCTGGATCCCGATCACCTGAAGGATGTCGATCAGCGGCTTAACCAGAACATTCTTGTGGGTGCTTCAGTCAGTTATCTTTCAAACGGTTTCGAGAATTATGCTTCAGGCGAAACTCTAGTGGAAGCGGTTGAAGCTCTTATCCCACGCGCCTTCTGGCCGGATAAACCGCTGGGAGGAGGCAGTGGCGATTTGGTCTCGCGCTACACCGGAATCAGTTTTGGCGTGAATACGAGTGTTGGCATAGGACAGGTGCTGGAGTTCTATATAAACTTCGGGGTCATTGGAGTGATTATCGGTTTCCTGTTCCTGGGAACGATTATCGGCGTTGTCGACCAGATGGCTATGTATAATTTGGCTGGCGGAAGTTGGCGTGGGTTTACTTTATGGTACCTCCCCGGTCTAGCTTTGCTTCAAGCCGGAGGTCAGTTGGTTGAGATAACGGCGGGCGCTGCGGCAGCATTAACGATTGCCTCACTAGTCACGTGGGCTCTATTTCTCTATTATCGAGTTCCAATGCAAAGACAATCAGCAGGCGGGAAAATTGTTCCGAAGAGCAAGCCCTCTCTGAATCTTCCTTCTACGAATAATACGCTGGAGAGTCGGAGTGACTGACTCCCGAATCGATGGTGGACTGCTGGGTGTATTTCCTTCATTCGATATCCCAGGTGGTGTTCAGTATAGTGGCAGACTTGCCTGGGAAGGCATCGAGGACGGTTTAGGGCCGAAACATTCTGGAGCTATAGAAACATACCTTTTTTCTTACGGCGGCAAACATGCTGGTCAAAGCTCGAATGGAGACAGAGCTATAGTAGCCAGTTCCAAGCCTGCGGCCTTGCTGAGCGCTGTTAGAACACGCTGGCGAGTAAAAACAATATTGGTGTGGCATCTCGCGTTGCTCAAGTTGCTGCCATTTTTCAGACATCCTGATGCAGAAATCGCTTTATTCCTTCACGGAATCGAAGCATGGAAAAGACAAGATCTGCTGACGAGGACACTACTAAAAAGAGTCAGCCTGTTTCTCACCAACAGCGATAACACGTGGACGCAGTTTGTCACTCATAATTCGCTGTTCAGGAATGTTAATTACGTCAAGGTTCCGCTGGGTATCCTGTCACCGACAATTACGCGTGTCGGACCCGATTCTGTACCAGCCGCCCTAATGATAGGAAGGTTGCATCCGGACGAGAATTACAAGGGCCATAAAGAGATGATTGATATCTGGCCCGTTGTCTTAAAACAGAAGGCCGACGCAGAGTTGTGGATCGTCGGAGACGGCGAGCTGAAGCCAAAGCTGGAACAGCGGGTGGCAAGCCTTGGGCTCAGTCAAAGGGTGCGTTTCTATGGTTGGGTTTCGGAACAAAGAAAGCAGGAGTTAATAGACAACTGTCGTTTCCTGGCACTTCCAAGCCGCGGTGAAGGATTTGGCCTGGTATATCTTGAAGCCATGCGGCAAGGGCGACCGTGTCTTGTCAGCGACTCAGATGCTGGTCGCGAAGTTGTCAATCCGCCTGAAGCGGGACTTGCGGTTAATCCCTCTCGACCGGATGCGATGGCAGAGGCCGTATGCAGGCTATTAAATGACAGCTCTGAATGGGAGAACTGGTCCAGACAGGCACGGCTCCGATACGAAAGTCATTATACGGCAAAACATTTTCAAGACAGGCTGGTTGCCGCGATTTCAACTTTGAACTGTTCTTAAACAGCGGGCTGATTGATCAGTGTGATCCTATAAATCTATGTGTGGAATCTCAGGCATAGTCACAACATCAAAGACTTCCAAAGATAGATTGGTCCTTGCCGACGGCGGGTTCACGTCCGCGAAGGACGTACTCAGTCGAATGCAAAAGGCTATCGAACACCGTGGTCCCGATGATCAGGGAACAGTGCTGGTCGATGAGGTTGGCCTCGGACACACCCGACTGGCAATCATCGATCTTTCTGCTTCCGGGCATCAGCCGATGTGTCAGGATTCAACGAAAAACTGGATCACGTTCAACGGCGAGATATACAATTACAAGAACGTTCGTCTTCTGTTAGAAGATCAGTCCTGGAAATCGAACAGCGACACTGAGGTCATTCTTGCTGCCTATAAAAAATGGGGCAAAGACTGTCTGATTCATTTGAGAGGAATGTTCGCGCTGGCGATCTGGGATGCATCCAGTCAAGAACTTTTTCTCACTAGAGATCGACTGGGGATTAAGCCAGTATATTGGTACGCGGGAGATGGGTTTTTTCTCTTCGCTTCTGAAATCCGAGCTCTGCTTGCATCGGGACTAGTGCCAAGGAGACTTGATCCCGTGGCGCTATGTCAATATTTAACGTACCAGTCGGTGCCAGCGCCGCGAACACTGATCAAAGGCATACATGCTCTTCCTCCTGGCTCGTGGCTTACTTTTGATCGAAATGGAAGGATCAACGCACAACGCTACTGGGATATGCTGGCTAATGCTTCGATGGACGCGAGGCAAGACAGCTTATCCGACGCCAGAAAAAAGATCGGGAATTTGTTGAGAGAATCAATTGCTCTGCATATGGTCAGCGATGTGCCAGTCGGAGCGTTCCTTTCAGGCGGTATAGACTCAAGCGTCGTCGTTGCTTTAATGCGCGAGGCAGGAACGACGCCGCAGACGTTTTCTGTTGTGTTCTCGGAAAAACAATTTAGTGAGGCCGCATTTGCAACAAAGGTCGCCGAACGATTCCGATCGAATCATCACGAAATAAACCTGTCAGAAAGAGATCTGTTGGATCAGCTTCCAGATGCATTGGCCGCTCTTGATCATCCCACCGGCGATGGAATCAATACTTACGTCGTATCTCATTCGGTAAGAAAAGCAGGATTGAAAGTTGCGCTGTCAGGTTTGGGTGGCGATGAGTTCTTTGCCGGTTATCCTTCATTCAAGAGGATGCAGGAGAACGCAACATTCCTTCGTTATCTAAGAAGCGTTCCTCCGTCCATCAGAAATCTAACGGCAAAGACTTTTACAGCCGTTGCGGGATCTTCGGTCAAAGCGAAGAAGATGGCCTCGATAATGAAAACTGATGGATCGGTTGCGTCGGTATTCCCGTTG
>DASRDY010000102.1:0-12171 GCA_035652355.1 Blastocatellia bacterium | reverse complement strand
AGCCACAAACTGCACTTTCGGATTGTTCTTCGCCAAAACCTTCGTAATGGCCGCCGTCAAAGTCGTCTTCCCGTGGTCCACGTGCCCAATCGTCCCGATGTTCACGTGCGGCTTGCTGCGATCAAATTTCTCTTTGCTCATGTTCTCTTTCTCTATGCCTCGAATTAACGAAACTAACTTCTGGAGCCCGCGATGAGATTTGAACTCATGACCTCCTCCTTACCAAGGAGGCGCTCTACCCCTGAGCTACGCGGGCTCATGTGACGCAAGTTGTCAACTTGCGCGTTCGCTCAAGTCTCAAAACGCAAATTAACAATTTGCGTTACATTTGGAGCGGGCGACGAGACTCGAACTCGCGACCCTCAGCTTGGAAGGCTGATGCTCTACCAACTGAGCTACACCCGCCCAACTTCGAAATTTCAATTTCGAGATCTGAAATCTCAATGGTGCAGGGGGTAGGATTCGAACCTACGTAGGGCAGTGAAGCCCGCCGGGTTTACAGCCCGGTGCCATTAACCACTCGACCACCCCTGCCTGTGCTCAAGTAATGCGAAGCGAACCGGAGAGAAAAACTATGATTGACCGTCGATAGCGCGCACTCCGACCCTGGTCGCAAACTCGTAACTTTAACTGACGCGATTACAGTTTGCAAGCGCCCAACAATCAAATTTCATTGACTATAAGCAGACGCGCTTCGAGCAATGATTCTTTGGAGCCGGCGAAGGGACTTGAACCCCCGACCTACTGATTACAAATCTGAAATAGCCGAAACCGCCCAAAGCGTGTCGGTTAGTACGGCTGAGTTCGGTTTCGGTGAATTGTGTCACACCTTGACAACAAAATTTTGACGGATCGGGTGAGATTGATTATTGTGCGTCTGTTCGTGCCAGTACGAACGCACCCCGCGTTGTTCTGACTGGTTTCGTGTCGTATGCACGCCGCTGGCACACAAGAATCCGTTTAAGCCTCAAATCATCAACCTTAATTTGTTTTCAATGAATCGGAGTGTGTTTTGTATGCCTGAAAAACTTCTAACCGTTGACGAGCTTTGTGCCTGGCTGGGCGAGAGTAAACAGACTGTGTACGAAGATATTCGGCGCGGGCGAATTCCCGTCGTGCGAATCGGCAAAAGAATCAAAGCCGATCCTGAGACTGTCAGGGCTTGGATTGCGCGCGGCGGTACGCCCTTATCGGCTGAGTCCGAACCAACACGCAATCACCCCTGATACAGTTGGATTATCGCGGATTATTTTCCGCTGCGTAGAGGAGGAACAACCGACAAAATGAAGCAAACCTATTACACCGAACGTCAAGCCGCGCGATACCTGAGCATCGCATTGAACACGCTACGAAAGTACCGTCGCTTAGGCGTCATCCAAGCGTCGAAAACCGGCACCGTAGTTGTCTATGACAAGACGGCTCTTGATGTCTTTCAAACAAAGATCGTCCGTCCGACTAAATCATTTCAACCGCTAATCTCAAAGCTGAGGCCGCTTTGCGCGTGAGCGAAAAAAAAAGCGCGGTGCGTGAATACCGCGCTTCAAGGAATTTCACCGAAAGAGAACCTAGACGAACTTGAACGATCATAACACACCACTTTCTTTAGACAGCGACGCGCACACGCAGGCGCGCTTGTATCTTATCCCTCTAGTCAAAAACCTTCCAGAGGGCGATTGCGTCGAATTACGAGCACTACTACGAACCGCCGACAACGCTATGCGTCCCTGCGGCTCGTTTTGGGTGTGGTTAGAATCCGAAATCAGCGAGGCCATTGCATGGGCGATCAAAAAAGCCGACGAAGGTGCGGAAGTGTTCGCCGCACCGAACGGTAGAAAAGAGGGCGACGGATCAAAAGAAAGCGTTACGACGCTAACTTGTCTTTATGCCGATCTGGACTTCTACAAAACATCATTTTCCCGCGATCAAGCAATCCAAGCGGCGAAGAAAGCACCTATCAAACCAAATTTCATAATTGATAGCGGTTACGGAATTCAGTTGATCTGGTTTATCGATCCGACAACCGACAAGGCTGGATGGCTCAGCGCACAGCGAGCAATTCAAAGACACTTCGCAAGGTTCGAAGCGGACGTGGCCATTACTTCTGACGAAAGTCGCGTCCTTCGATTGCCTGGATTTGATAATCGCAAAAACGGCGCTTCCAAAGCGACACGAATTATTGATGTGCGGTTAGGCCGTAGCACACTCGCGGACGTGTGCCGCGAATTCGAGATCGATTTGAACGACGGATCGCTAATCGCGAAGGTATCAGCCAACAAGATTCCAGAAACGATCATTCAAGGCAGTCGCAACGACCTGATGATGTCGCTCGCCGGTTCGATGCGGCATCGCGGTATGAGCGAAGGCGCGATCACCGCGGCGCTGTCTTATGAGAACGAACGCCGGTGCCAGCCGCCTCTGTCGGATCGCGAAGTCAGGGCTATCGCACGGTCGGCGATGCGTTACGAATCGGACGACGAAGCCTCTGCGGTCAATGACTCTATCGAAACGATTAACGATCTTGGAAAGCCAGTAGGTAGGTTTATGTTGGTGGCCTTTTCTACGCCAGAAGAAATGGTAACTGGCCTGCATCGCGGCGAGATCGGAATACTTCAAGCATTGCCTGGCATCGGTAAGACGAGTCTTGCTCTCAATCTGTCTATTTGTGCAGCCAGTGGAAAGAGATTTGATCCGCTGATTAAAGCATCGGAACCGCGCGTCGTGATCTTTTTTGACTTTGAAAACACAGCATCCGTTCTACAAAAGGACTTATCGCGAATGCTGTCGCAATTAGACAGCCGCGAACGCGCGCTTCTTGATAAGAATCTGATCATTGTCGTCGATGCTGAAATCGGTGATAGACCGTTCAAGTTGAGCGATCCCGCACACATCAAACTCGCGACAAAGCTGTGCCTACTTCACAAAGCCGATCTAGTTATCATCGACACGCTCGCAGCGTCATTCAACATGATCAATGAAAATGACAATGCCGAAGTTAATCGCGTTGTCATTGCGCCGCTTCAGAAGCTTTTGCGTGACTGTGGCGCGGCTGGATTGGTCATTCATCACATCGGCAAGAGTGGCGAGTCAGATCGCGCGAAGGTCTACCGCTCGCGCGGCGCATCCGTCCTGCCTGCATACGCGCGTCTCGTGCTCGATCTCTCGAAAGATCAAAGCGAAGAAAATTGTGTGATTTTGAATTGCACCAAGATCAAAGGCGCGAGGTTTGATGACGCCGTCTTGAAGCTGGATCGTGATAAGCGATGGTTTCGCAGAATCGGAACAAAAGAGCCAGAGCAATCGACACATCAGCGAGTCGTGGAATTCCTAACGCACGAAATGACGATGGCGCAGATTAAGTCACAAGGTTCGATGGAACTGCAACTATCGGCCGCAACCATCGAACGCGAGATCAAGCTGGCTTTGCTTCGCGGTGAAATCGAAAAGACCGGACACGGACGCTATGCGCCGAAGAATGACGATGTTGCGCCGTTCGATGCTGAAATCGCGGCCTGAACGACGAAACCATCAAAACATCAAGACCTATAGCGGTGATGGTTTTGATGGTTTCAAGAAAGGCCGTAATTCCTAAGTGGTTCGGGTCGTTCGGGTCACACCGTGTGGGGTGATCCTCAACGACCTGAGCTTTGGAAACAAACTCGAAAGCCTATGGCTTTCTTAACCGAAAGGTAATCACATGACACTTGAAGAAAGGGCGGAAAAAATCGCCGCCGAAAGTGAAGCGAAAAAAGCCGCTGAAGCAAAAGAAACCGGAAAGCCGCTAGGCAAGCTGGTTCAAAGGGCAAAAGCACGCCTACAAGCCAAAGAAGACGCAAGAAAGGAAGCTGAAAGACAAGTCGCGCAACAGATCAAAGCGGAGAACGACGCTGAGATTCGCCGGATTCTTCGTTCGCGCTTCCCTGGTACCGATAAAGAATTCGACGAATTGTACCCAGAACTTCGCCGAAGTTTCTTGATCAGTGAAACGCTGAAACCGCGTCCGCGCAATTCTTTCGAGTCACAATTCTAGATCATGGCAAGCAAACGACAATTACTCATCAAAGAACTTAACTTTTGGTTATCGATCATCACTGACTCTGTGGGAGTCGGTAAGTCGAAGCTACCAACCGGAAAGAAAGTGACGGACGCACAACGTCTGGAATACATCGCACAACGACTGCAAAGCGCGGGCGCCAAGACGTTGCGCGAGTCAATCGAAAGCGATCAAGCTGACTTTCCGGCGAATGCTCCAGTTCGTCATCAGCTTGGTGACTGATTTATTCGGTCAGACGTTCGCGCGTGCGGCAAAGCAAAACACGAACGTCGAACGTTTCCGAACGTCTGACCATCCTTGTCAAACGTTCAATGATGTCATAGGTATGAGCGAAAGTCTGATACGATCGTATTCATGATCTTAGAGTCTCAACGCGATCCGTTTGGGAGACAAATCTCATGAGCTTTTTCGCAGGCTTTCTCGCACGGCTTATCACTGACTTGTTCTTTCCGAGGAAAAGGCGCAAGACAAGACGAAAACGGACAAGGCGTCGCCGGTAAGTCAGCTTGGCCGCATGTTTTCTCAAGAACTTAAAATCACGCGCGCCGAAGCACATCACGTCAAAAGACGGGTGGCTTTTTAGGGTGACGGGGTGGGTTTGCGTCGTCGTCGCTTCGCGTTAACGCGAACGATCAAATCAGCCGGATCGCAGTCTAGCGCTTCGCACAAGCTTTCTAAAGTGTTCAGTCCGATCTGAGTCAGATCGCCTTTCCACAACCGCGCTGCGTGTCCTGGGTGAAGGTCAGCGATCTTTTGCAACTGATATGCCGTCTCGATTCCTTTGGCTTTCGCTGCCTCTCTAATACGAAGTCTGATCATGATCGGTATTCTATCACAGACAGTCCAATTATTCTCTTGCTATGTATTCTCTAATTGTGTAATATACTCGCTGTCTTTCAACTAAGACAGAAAGGACAACCAACCAAAATGAAGCACATCGAACCGGACGCGACTCACTGTCCGATCTCCAAATACGTTACAACGCGAGATGCAGATGAGGTTATAGCCAAACTCATGAGTAATCAAACGTCTGACGGCGAGTTTCAAAGCCTTGCGGATCGGTTGCAAGCTAACTTTGATCTCACAAGCAATCTTGACATCATTTCGTCGCTTATCGTTCGCAGACACAACGAACGCCGGACGCTGCGCAGTCACTAAAGCGGGAACGCGAAGCTGTGGCGCTAATCGCGCGTGTTCAGTATCACACACAGCCGGACGCTACCTACTCGCAAGCCGTAGGACGCAGCTTCAAACACTATTGACACTCAGATCATGAATGAAAAGCCGAAGAAGATAACGACCAAGCGAACATCGCAAGGTCAGATCATCAAGCGCGGAGATAGAACTTGGCTTGTGCGCGTATCGAGAGGCCGCGACGTAACGGGAAAGCGGCGCTATCTCAACACAACCATTTACGGAACCAAGAAAGACGCGCAAGACTATCTCAACAAGAAGCTAACGGAAAAAAGTGCCGGAACACTTGTCGAACCTTCGCGCTTGTCCGTTGATGAATATCTAAACAAGTGGCTTGACGTAGCCGCGCGTCCGCGACTGCGCGAAGGTACTTTCACGAGTTACAGCGAGTTATTGGATCGATATATCAGACCAGATTTAGGCGTCCATCGGCTTTCAAACCTACACGCGCTCGACGTTCAAAAGACTTACAGCGGAATGCTCGCAAAGGGACTGTCTGCGCGAACAGTTCGCTATGCTCATGCCGTTCTAACGTCGGCTCTGAAGCAAGCCGTGAAGTGGGGAATGCTCACGATCAATGTGGCCGATCTTGTGGAGCTTCCAAAACAGGAACGCCGCGAGATGCACGCGCTATCGCCAACGGAAGCCAGCAAGTTTCTCGAATCGGCATCGTGCGATCCACAAGGGATCGTCTTTGTCTTTGCGCTCGCTACCGGAATGAGGCCGGAAGAATACCTGGCTTTGAAATGGTCTGACATTGATCTTAAAGAGGGAAACGCGGTTGTCAGACGAACGCTGGTTTGGCGCAAGTCGGGCGGCTGGTATTTTGGGGAACCAAAAACATCACGTTCGCGGCGAACAGTTCCCTTACCGGACTCACTCACGCAATCACTCAGAATGCACAGACGGCTTCAAAATGAATTGAAGCTCCAACTAGAAGCCGCCGAACGCGAAGCGTTTCAAAAGAACGATTTGGTTTTTGCAGCTTCTAATGGTATGCCTCACGCGATCCGCAACCTTAAACAGCGACACTTCAAACCGATCCTAAAACGTGCCGAACTTCCCATGATTCGACTCTACGATCTGCGTCATAGCTGTGCGACGTTGTTGCTTGCTGCGGGCGAGAATCCGAAGGTTGTGAGCGAACGTTTAGGTCACGCCAGCATCACTCTGACTTTAGACACTTATTCTCACGTTTTGCCGACGATGCAACAGTCTGCGACTGAGAAGTTAGAGCGGATTCTGTATGGTTGAAATCGGTTGTTTGATGTACCACGCGCCAGAAGTCGCGCCAAGCTGTGTCTTGATCGTGAGTTCGCGGGGTCTCATCAAACTCAATTACAACGTCCGGTCCGGTGGTTTTCATACCTCAAGCACACTACGTGCACACAATCTATTAAATCAAGATCATCGTGCTCACTTTCTTCATGTTGCTAACATCTTGATTCTTCAGCGATTTAGACATGGAGCCGGCGAAGGGACTTGAACCCCCGACCTACTGATTACAAATCAGTTGCTCTACCAACTGAGCTACACCGGCGTAGAGACAGAACGGCCCCGGCGCTTTTTCGCAAAACCGAAATATTAATATTAAAGGAATGGTTTGGCAAGACTGATCGGAAAAGTTTTTGAAAACTTGTCCGTTAATGATCCGGAAGCATCCCTAAAATTTGAAAATGTCGGCAACCTGAAGCTCAAATCCCGGGAGCAAAGGAGAAATGACCTTGCCGTTTTCCTGTACGGTTTCAACAAGGTCAAGGACTCCATTGTTATTTCTATAAAGTTCCACCGAGCGATTTTCACCGTCCACGATCCAGTATTCGGAAACCTCGAAGTTACCATAGGTTTGCCGTTTGATCACACGGTCGCGTCGGGCGTTTTCCTTGCCAGGCGAGAGGATTTCGATTACCAGATCGGGTGCTCCGTTTATACGCTCGCCGGATGCAATTTCATCTCTCTTTTTGTTGCTAACAAAAACTATATCGGGAATAACACCATTTAGATCGTCAAGAATTACGCCGATTCCTCCTAGTACAACACCGATCGGATTAGAGCGAAGAAAAAGTCTCAGTTCCGTTAACAGATTACCAAAGATAATTTGGTGGATAATGCTTGGGGAGCGAGACACGATAATTTCTCCTTCGATAATCTCGTATCGGTTGCCGTCATCCGGCATTAGTTCAAGGTCCGCTATTGTGGCGAGAGGCTTTGTTGTCATTGCATTACTCCGCTGATTCGGCCTGATCAATATATTATCATGAAAAGCCTTAAGAACGTCAGCCGCCGCTCATCGCAATGTTGGCGACACAAGTGTTCCTGTTCTCTGGTCAAGAATTCAGGCCAAATAAAAACGCAAATTCTGCTTGGGCATTCCGTTCTTTTGACCAGAGAGATAGCCGCTCACGATGAGTTGTTCGCGTTGAGGTCACCATGCGCAAGACGTGCCTGTTGCTCATCGCTCTTTGGCTATTGGCTACACAGTTACCAGCTAAGCCTGGACCGATAACACTTCTCGAAAAAGAAACGAACGCAACGATTTATCCTGACCGAATCGAGTTGAAATATACCGTAGACAACCCGTCCGGCCAGCAGCTTCACGGAAAAGTCAGAATTGATCTGGTGGCTCCGAATGATTCCGTGGCTACGGGAAATGACATAGATACTAACCTCGTTCCTGGTTCGACAATTCTAACTGGCACGCTGTTCTGCATTATCAATGGAAAATCGCTTCTAGAATCAAAAGATATCGTCTGGTACCGCGTCAGAGTTTCCATCCATGATGAAAACGGAAAAATCATTTCAACCAGGACCTGGAGTCTTTCTGAAATCACGCCTGATCTATTTGCAATTCATGTCGCGTCGAACTCGTCGGCTTCGGTCGGGCAACCTCTCATAGTTCGTGTAGTAGCGGAACATCCCGTAAAACATACTCCGGTTTCAGGCGTAAATATCACTGCGCTGCTTGAACAGGATGAAAAAGTAGTCGCCCGGTTTCCCGCGGTAACAAATGGAAACGGATGGGCGACAATCAACTTTCAATCAATTCCTAAGACGGATGACTCAAGCATTACCCTGAGAATAGAAGGCGTCAAGTATGGATGTAAAGACACCTACGAAGAAGACCTCGACATAGAAACCAAGGCCGAAGTTTTCATATCAAATGACAAACCAATTTACCAACCTGGTCAAACCTATCGCGCTCGGTTATTAGCGTTTACGCAGCCTGTCAGGCGAGCCTTGCCGTCCGTCGAAGGAAAATTTGAAGTCAAAGATGAGGACTATCAAACCGTATTCCAATCCACATTCAAGACCAATGAATACGGTGTTGCCAGTATCGATTGGAATCTGGCTGACGACTTACGTCTTGGAGAATATACCGTGACGGCCAGCCTTAACGATGGTGGCCAAAGCGAGACAAGGTTCAAGGTCAGTCGCTATGAATTGCCAAATTTCGAAGTAAAGACAGACAGCGATCGTAAATTCTATCTGCCCCGGCAGGACGCGAACGTAACCATCTCTGCCCAATATCTGTTTGGTAAACCTGTATTGCGCGGCCACGTTCGGGTGGTCCAGGAATCTGAACGCACCTGGGACTATAAAAATCAAAAATGGGATATCAAAGAAGAAGCGAGCTATGAAGGCGATGTTGATCAGCAAGGTAAATTCATCACTCGGGTAAAACTGGAAAATCCATTCGACGACGAGAACGATCCAGACAGAGATCAGTGGCAACAGCCAACTTCTGTATTCAAGGATTTCAATTTTGCGGCATATTTTACTGATGCCAGCACCGGTCGAACAGAACAAAGACGATTCGATCTGCGCGTCTCTCGCGAGCCTTTAAATGTATATATTACCTCTAACAGGCAAGCCATCGGTCTGCCTCTGGAACTCTTGATTTCTGCCTATTCTGCCGATGGCGAGCCAGTTGCCGCCCAAGTCACCTTAACCGAAAAAACGAATAAATTATCGACAATCATTCAGACTAATCGGTTTGGTCTGGCCAAATATACTGCCCCGACTCTCCTATCCAGTGATGACGATCTCTTCATAAAAGCAAGGGCGCGGGACAACGAGGGCCGCGCTGGCACGTTTGTGGGTAAAATCGAGGTAAGAGACCAACCATCGATCCGAATAACTACCGACCGTATTGTATATGGAAAAAATCAGGCCATTCATGGGCATCTTCTTTGCACTGAGGACAAAGCCATCGTGACTGTCGACGTCAGCGCTCAGGGCAACGTCCAGAAGACTTTTCCAGTTGATATCAGTAATCACATCGGAGACTTCATCATTCCGTACAACCGATGGTTTGATGGACGCGTAACGATCACGGCCTTTATACCTGAAACGGAATATCGTGATTCATTGACGCAAAAAACTGTTCTTTATCCCGCAACAACTGAATTGAAGGTCAAGATCGGGCTGTCGCAGCAGGAATCCCGTCCTGGCTCGATGATCCGGGCAAATTTAGCAACCACCGATCCGAATGGCTCGCCCATCTTAGCCGCAATGGGGCTGAACGTGATCGACAGCGCAATTGAAGTCCGCGCAAGAACAGATGCTGAATTTGGGCATACCAGCAGAAGCCCCTACTTTGCAGAACTGTTCGACAACAAAAATAGTATTGCCGGTGTTTCAATCGATGACCTGTACAAATATGATCCGAACAAGCCATTGCCCGCAGAGATCGAATTGGTCGCCGAGGCTTTGCTCTGGGATGATAACTGCTGTCTCGGTGAGGATTATCCCTACTTTTCATCCGGCTACAACGAGAACAACCGGTACAATTATCAGGTCAAGTCTCTCTTTGAACCCACGTTTAGTATTCACCGGAATCTGTTATTGCCTCCGCTGGAAGAATTCCAGAAAAAGTACGGTCGAGCACCCGCTACGCCGAATGAGGTCCGCGCCACGTTCAAAAGCGCCAGTATTGATTTAAACGCTATTGTTGATCCATGGGGAAATCCATATCAGATTTGGACTGGATTCGATGCAGCAATGGAAGGAGCACGTCTGATCAGCAACGGTCCGGATCAAATGCCCGGTACCAGCGACGATATCGTCCTGCTAGGCAGCCTGACAAACTACTTCGACAAGACTTACGAGCTGATAACAGAGCTTGTGACCAACTATCATTTAAGAACTGGGAAATTCATATCCGATGAACCGACTTTTCGCCAGGCTCTTCGAGATGGCGGAATCGATCTTTCTCTCCTCATTGATAAATGGGGCCGTCCCTATCGTCTAACTTTCAACAGCTCCTACCGCTTTCAATGTATTTACATCCTCAGCGATGGTCGTGACGGAAAACCAGCTACCGCTGACGATTTCCAGGTGGCCGCCGTTCGCCAGGACTGCGCGTCCGAAATCGAATTGATGTTGAATTCCGCGCTTTACGCTCATTTTACGAACACAAATCAGTTCCCAAAAACGAAAGAAGAGCTTGCGCAGGCTTTGAAACAAGAAGGAGTCGATCTTGAGTCTCTCCGAGATTGTTGGGGCAGTCCCCTATATACGGTCTTTAGAACAGTCGAGAGGTTCGAAGATTCGACAACCGTTCAGAACGTCAATGGGCAAACACAGATCAAAGTCGAACCAGTCAAAGCTACTTATGGTGTTATCGATTTCCGCAGCGCTGGCAGCGATCGCCAGGCGGGCTCATGGGACGATTTCACCATCACAACCATCAGTCAGCAGCATGCCGAACAAAAACGTCAGGATATGCAGTTTTTCACAGTACAAAGTGAAACATCTACCTCCGCAGCCGGTGACAGTACTCCCATCGTCGGCGATAAAGGCGCGATCAGAGGAATGGTAGTAGACCCGAATGGAGCAGCAATCGCCGGAGCAGTCGTTGAGGTTGTGAATACTTCCACCCAAAGCTCATATACAGGCAAGACTAATCAGGAAGGCATATTTAGAATAGAGTTACCGGGTTCCGGCTCTTACAAAATCACCGTATCGTCACCAGGGTTCAAGAGCTACTCAATCAACGGCATCTTTGTTCGTTCGGGACGCAGCGTGCGACTTGATGTGACTCTGAGAGCCTGTTATTAACTTTTCCATATCAAATCAGTGACTCGGCTAAGCATCAGAACGGCGAAGGCCAAATAATGTAGTCCAGCCAGCGTTTGTGGCAACCGCTCGTAATCCCGCGCCAGCCGCCGGAATCGGGCCATCCACCCTATGCTTCGCTCAACTACCCAGCGACGAGGCAGTAATACAAATCCCTTTTTTGCTTCTGACAGCTTAACTACTTCCAGGCGAATACCGTTTGCCTGAGCCTCCGCTGCTGTTTGCTCACCCGTGTAACCCTGATCGACAAATGCCATCTGAACAGATTCTCCCGTAACCTGCTGTATCTGTTCGGTCAACTCCGCTACCTGCGCTCTGTCCTGTTCATTGGCTGCCGTAACGCATAATGTCAGTAGATGCCCCAGCGTATCGACCGCCAGATGCACTTTACTTCCTTTCTTACGCTTGGCCGCATCGTATCCCGCGCGAGCTCCACTTTCCGGAGTAGATTGTATTGTGCGACTATCCAAAATCGCCGCTGAGGGCTTGGCGTTTCGTCCCTCGGCTAATCGCAACACCATTCGCAGATCGTCCACCATTTGCTCGAAGACCATCGCTTTTATCCAGCGCTGTGACTGCTGATAAACCACCGCCCAGGGCGGCAAATCATTAGGCATAAAGCGCCAGGGGGCTCCGGTTCTGATTATCCAGCGCACGCCATTGAAGACCTCTCGCAGAGGATATTGTCGTTGAGGAGCATCCTCATCTATCAATGCTAAATATGGAGCGACAAATTCCCATTCCTCGTCAGTTACATCACTCGGATACCGTTTCTCTTTATCTCTCATTCGGCCACGGTACCATGCTAAACTATTGCGGGTCCAGCACTAAAGTTAATAACAGGCTCT
>DASRDY010000101.1:0-10014 GCA_035652355.1 Blastocatellia bacterium | reverse complement strand
CTGGCAACTGTTTGTGGATCGGGTATTCTCCCGATCCTGGCAAGGATTGTGGAATGCGATTAGGCTGAAACTGTTGTGGCACAATTTGCGTCACGTAAACATCATTTCCGCCTAATCAACTCAAGACTGGGGTTTAGTTATCCGAACCGTCTCGGCCGCGGGGTCAGGTGGTCTGTCGATTATCGGATTCGTTTCGGGCGCAGGGTTGAGCGCGGCTCCGCAATTTCGACAAAAAGTCGCGTTTTCAACCGAGCTTCCGCATCTTCGGCAGACTGTCATCGGCTTTGCCCAGGAAGGGACCTCCTGAATCAGTTCTCGGGCCTAGTGGGTATTATAGAACCGGAGCCTCTATTTAACCCAGCATTTGATCACGGCAACAGCGCTTTAATTGATTTGATCAACAATTTCATTAAGGGTTCCCGTGCTTGTCCCGATATATCAATTAGAACAAGTCTAACTACTGTCTCGAAGATTGGCTGGCTTATCCTCACAGGCAACCGGACGGACGGCGGATTAGCCTCGTTGCAACTCGAATACGCCGACCGTTGACTTAACTGTGTTCGAGAAGAGGATAAATTAATGGGTCTGCCCCCGGGTTGGAAATACATCCTTTTCTTTTGTCTTGCCGGTTTCCTCTTTTGTTTGCTGCAGTTAACAGCGTTAAGTCAAAGCTTACCCACGACTCAGTCCATAGCAGAAACCATTAAAAGCAAAGACAGAAATTCGCCTCCTGATCGCGCGGGCGAGCAAGTAATCGTCCTTGGAGTTGTTACTACTGTCCGGGTTTATAGATCCGCAACCGGACTGCGGTACTACATCTATGTTCAGGATGGAACCGGAGCTGTCGAGGCCGCTGGCAAGGGAGAAATCCCAAGTATCCAAGAAGGCGATCTGGTTGAACTGAAAGGGACGCTCGGTTTCCGCTATGGAATGGCGGAAATCTCCTCACCAGAGTTCACCCGGTTGGGTTCGGCTCCGGTCACGGCGGGAAAAGTTAATATTGCGTCCATCAATTCTGCCCAATGCATGGCTTGTCTGATCGAAGTTACAGGAAACGTAAAGTCAGTATCTTCGGACCCAACAACTCCTGAGCAGCACTACGTTCTTATCGAAGACAATTCCGGCTCTGTATATATCTCTCTGATAGGGAATATTTGGGTCGATAGTGATGCGCAATGGCTGCAACCAGGCGCACAGGTCAAAGTCATCGGCACGGCCGAACAATATCGCGACTCAGAGCAAAGTACTTCTGTTCTGTATGTCGAAGTCCGACATCGCGGTGAATTGGTTATTGTCAAAAGGGCGCCTTATTTAACGACCAAACAACTGTTGCTGCTTTCAGGCGCGCTTTTGCTGGCCGCATCGATCCCCCTGGCGTGGAGTCAATTGCTGCGCAGAAAAGTTAAGGCAAAAACGGTGGAACTCGAGCGTGAAATCGTCGAACGTCGCCAAAGCGAGCAGGCATTGATTGCTTCGGAAGAGCGTTACCGTTTGTTGTTCGAGCAGAGTGTGGCCGGCGTATACTGCGCGACGGTGGACGGTCAAATATTGGAATGCAACGAAGCGGTTATCAAAATGTTCGGCTACGAAACGACCGAAGAGGTCAAGACGCTGAATATCGTCGATTTCTATTTTGACGAGGCGGAAAAGAGAAGAGTCGCTACCGAGTTTCGGCTGAAAGGTGAATTGGCAAATTTCGAGGTTTGCCTGAAAAAGAAGGACGGCAGTCCGATTTGGGTCCTGGAAAATGTTCGACCTGTTAAAGGATGCCCCAACTCACCCAGAATCTTTCATGGGATTGTGATCGATATAAGCCAGCTCAAAAAGGCCGATCGAATGCTTCGCGAAAGCGAAGACCGTTACCGCGACCTGGTTGAAACCAGTCACGATCTGATCTGTACACACGATCTGGATGGAAACATCCTTTCAATCAACAAAGGCGTCGCCGATGTTCTAGGCTACAGCCGGGATGAATTACTGAGTAAAAACATTTGCGATATCCTGGCGCGAGAATACAGCGCCGAATTTGACGTCTATTTGAATCGAGTCAAAACAGAAGGCGTCGCGGTCGGTGTGATGGTGGTCGAGACCAGGACCGGTGAAAAACGGTACTGGGAATATCGAAATACGCTTCGAACGGAGGGCGTCGATGTTCCTATTGTCCGTGGTATCGGGCACGATTCCACTGATCTGAGACGCGCACAAAAGGCTTTGAAGGAGTCTGAATCGGAGCTTCGAGCGCTCTTCGGTGCAATGACAGATCACGTCTGTGTCCTGGACAGGAATGGTCGCATTATTAAAATCGCGCCTACCAAGCCAGCTTTTAGAATTCCAGCAGAAAAAGATCGCAATGTCTATGAGCTGCTTCCGGCCGAAGTTGCCGACCAGGCCATCAAAAATATAGAAACGGTGCTCAGATCACAAAACCCATTGAATGTTGAATATAAATTGCTGATCGATAGCGATAAGTCCTGGTTTGAGGGGCAATTGTCTCCCCTGTCCAGCGACTCGGCATTGCTGATTTCACGCGACGTGACTTCGCGGAAAAAAGCAGAGGAACAACTTCGTCGAAGCCAGGAAGAATTGCGTCAGTCCCAAAGGCTTGAGCCAATAGGCAGACTCGCCGGCGGCGTAGCACATGATTTTAATAACTTGCTGACGGCGATCCTGGGTTACAGCGAGCTGCTATTGCAGATCAGTAGTCCCGATGACGATTTCAACGGCGGTCTTCAGGAGATCAAAAAAGCGGGACAACGTGCTGCATCTCTGACACGTCAATTGCTTGCGTTCAGCCGCAAGCAGATTCTTCAGCCAAAAGTTATTAATCTAAATAACACCGTCCTTAACTTGCACAAGATGCTTCGACGTTTAATCGGAGAAGATATCGAGCTCATCTCTCTGCTCGATCCTGACCTTGGCCAGATTAAGGCCGACCCCAGCCAGATCGAACAAGTTGTTATAAACCTTGCAGTAAACGCGCGCGACGCGATGCCGAATGGAGGCAGGATCGCAATCGAAACCGCGAATTTGGATATCAATGGAGAAGGCACGTCTGCAGATAATGGACTGCCGCCGAACAAATACGTTGTTTTAAAAGTTGTCGACACCGGATGCGGCATGGATGACGAGACTATGGCGCACATTTTCGAGCCGTTCTTCACTACAAAAGAATTGGGCAAAGGAACTGGTCTGGGACTGTCCACAGTGTATGGAATAGTTCAACAGAGCGGCGGGCAGGTTCGGGTTACCAGCAAACCTGGAAAGGGCACAACATTCAAGATATACCTGCCAAGAATAGAGAGTGCCGCGGATGTTGATTCTGTAATAGGCAAAGACCCCGAGCCGCCAAAGACAAAAGCAACAGTGCTGGTGGTCGAGGATGAAGATATCGTTTTGAGGCTTGTGCAAGGTACCCTGCGACAGGCGGGATATGACGTCTTGACAGCCTGCAATGGAGTCGAGGCCGTTCAGGTGTTTGAGCTTAATCAGGATCGTATAAAACTGATCTTAACAGATATTGTTATGCCCCAAATGGGAGGCCGGCGACTGGTTGAACGTCTCCTGGAATCAGGCACAAATGCGAAGATACTATTTATGTCCGGTTATACTGACGATTCAGTCATAAAAGACGAGCTGTTGGGCGACGGGATTCCTCTCTTACAAAAGCCATTCTCGCCTGCGGAGCTGATATCGAAGATACGCGCCGTTCTGGACGGAACCAATTGTTGAGGCAAACTCGAGGATTGACACCGCCCTTCAACGCTGGCTGCGGCCAGCGTTTTGCGTTAGTATCATTTCCTGCGTGAATGTGATTTAAACTGCGTGATGTTCGTGGCGGTTAACGTCAAGAATCTAAAAACAAGGTGACTACAATGGGATTTCCTGAGGAGAAAATAGAAGGCGCAATAGTCTTCAGGCCAGCAGGCCGCATCGATGGAAGCGAACTGAATGATGTCGAGTCCAGAATTATTGAGTTAGTCGGGAGCAATCAAAATCGTATTTTAATTGATATGTCGGTGGTTGACTTCATTAACAGCGCCGGATTGCGAACTTTGCTTATAATCGGAAAGCGCCTGCAAGTGGCAAACGGCGGATTAACTCTATTCGGATTGCAGGAAAACGTGGCCCGCGTTTTCGAGATCGCCCGTTTCAATAATATTTTTCCGATTTACAGCAGCGAGGCCGAGGCGGCGAACACATTGCATCGTCCGTATGCAGTTGGTTCCTGAGCCTCAGCCTCTCCGCTGACTATCGCGTTTGAGTCAACGCTTAGATGCGATGATTATTTAGTCCAGCTGATGCTGCCACCATCGGGTCCAAATTCGATCTTCACTCTGGGCAGAAGCATCGGTTCGTACGAAACCTTTGTTGCCGTGAATGATTGGAATTCTCCTCTTCGTTCGACCGGTCCGCCGGGATGAGGAATAATTTTGATTTTGATTGGTTTGTGCTCTGCCGCGCATTTTTGCACGGCTTCGTTGATCATTCTGAGCTCTTCCGGCGTCATCGACATGATCTCTCGTTTCTGCTCGTCGGTCGCATGGAAGTATTTGATGAGATATGACTTGCCGTCGCGTTTAAACTCTGCTGCCCGCTGGACAAGAATCTGAGGCGAGGCCTCTGAAATGTGCAGGTTGACGTTGTTCTCTGTGAGCAATGGCTTGCCTTCAGCCCGCGCCTGAGCAAGAGCTTTTCGCAACCCTACTGACGTAAAGCAAGTCAAAGCTGCCGCGGCGCCAGCGCCGGTTTTTAAGAAATCTCTGCGGTTAACTTCTTTTTCTGTCTTCTTACCCATTAAATCCTCCTCCTATATCACCTTGATATAGTTACATCTGCCACAAATTAGGTTGGTGCCTCTGCTGCAGGTACCCCACATTAGGACGAGCTGGAGCTGTTGTTTGATAAATGTTTAGTTAATGCCCAGTTCATACCTCAAGAGGCATCATTGACGGGGTTTGGCGTCTGTCATTTGTATACGATGTACAAATCGCGGGTTTATTACTGCGCGAGGATCGAAGCATCAAAAATTTGAAGTTTTCGATAGGCAGGTTCTGAGGTGATCACTGTCGAACTGATCACCTAAGAACTCAGATTCGCCGTAGCTTACTTGACGATGATTCTCTGTTCCGTGCCGTTCGCTCTAATTTCCGGAACGTACATCGCCTCTGCTGTAACCGGCAGCGCGTGGAATCGACCAGGAGCTTCCGCTCGGAGCGTGTAATGGAGCTCCCAGTACCCTTCCGGCATTTTGTCGATGAAGAGCGCAACTTTGCGGTCGCGCAGCTCTTCATACACCCAGCAGGAGCGCCCGGTATAAGTCGAACTGGCGGTCGGCCATCTCGATCCGGTATCGGATACCTTAACGATGCCACCGTTTTTCACCACCGCATCGGATCGCAATTCTTGTGCGTACAGCGAATCGCCGCTCTGAATTTGAACTGCTTCCAGACCGGCAGGTTTCAAGTCTTCGAACAACAGATACTCGTAATCGTTCTTGGCTTCAACGGTCAGAACGACCTCGACTCTTTCGCCACTCTCGACTGTTTCGCCGTCTCTTAAAGGGACGCGATCATAAGTGAGGCCTTTCAGAAGAGTCGGTTTGCGCACAAGTTTGTAATAATCGCGGCGAACAAAGAGCTCGTTGCCCGACGCTGTAATCGGTTCTTCCTGACTGAAGAATGTCGCGTTAGCTGAAAAATATAGAGCTCCGCTGCCGGAACTTCGCTTCAGTCTAATATCATTCATTCCGTCCCTTATAAATTTCTGATCGATTGTAAATTGACTTGGCGCACTGAAAGCGTTTTCCGCTGTCAGTTTCTGGCTGGTTACGCTATTGCCGTTGACGATCAAATCGTAATCGATATTTGGCTTGGCCTCGCCACTGACTTTTAGATAATCGGCTAATGCTAAAACCGTTATTGCAGTGTCGCGAGTGTCACGCCATTGTGTGCCACGGCGGTTCTTCACTAACCAGTTAACGATTGGCTCTATCAGTTTGTTATTCGGATCGATTGCCAGAAAAGCTCGCAGAGCAAATGATGTCGATTCAACGCCGCCATCCGACCATCTCCAATAAATCCCGTCCGATCCCCAATGCGCCGTGCCAATCACATCACTCCTATAGCCAGTACTGACCTTTTGGAGAATTGATTGGTCGGGGGATGTATCGAGCTTTACGCCGTTGACCAGATTCTCGACCAGGATTTTCGCTCGATCATCGTAACCGAAATTATGAGCGCTCAACGCAAGCAACGCGCGAGTATATGCATTCAACTTCTCGCGATTATTCCATAGGTTTTGAAACGCTTTCGCCTGGAATTCAGAAACGTTTCGCTTCTTAAGAGAAGCGTGGCTGGCTGCCAGAGCATGCAGCATCCAGGCCTGCTCGTCATAATTTTCCGATTCGTCGACAAGGGTTTTATCCAGAAATTCAATTCCACGATTGAACGCATCGTTATGAACATCGATTCCGGCATCGCGAGCAAGTGAAAATCCCCAGATGACGTAAGCCGTCATATAGTGATCGCTCTGGCCGTCTTTCCACCAGCCCCAACCGCCGTCTGAATGCTGGAAGCCGTACAGGCGGTCGAGCGATTTCTTTTCGATATCATCGAGTTCGTGCAAATCCCGACGAGGATTATAGTGAGTCTGCCCGGCTACCGATTGATCGATGCCGCCAAAGACGCGGCTCATCACAACTTCAGGTTTCAAGCCCATATCTCTGAGCGTCTTTGCCGTGATTGCGGCAGGAAGAAAACGGCTCATCGTTTGCTCGGTACAACCATAAGGATAGTTGATCAAATAAGGCAATGCATCGAGCATCGTTACAGCCATGCTGGGAGCGATCTGAACGGTGAGGTTTGTTGATCCGGCTTTGCGTTCTTTGGGTATATCCAAACGGACCGTGACGTCGTCGCCACGGAGCTTGCCGGATTTTGAAATGAGTTTTTCCAGACCGTGCTCGTAAATGGGAATCGTGTTTTCCATCGAGTCGGCATACTTATCCCCGCGAGCGGTCACTTTCAGTTTAGCGTTACCGGGCTCCTGTATGGCAGCCGACCAGTCAACGCGGGCTTCGCTGTTCGCTGCGACCTTGACCGGTTGAGGACGTCCGTCGACTTCCACTCCTTCAGCATTCAGCGACGGCGATACAGTCATTTCTTTGTCGGTGTTGTTGTTGATAACGGCCGAGATCGTTACCTGATCGCCGACAACGAGGAACCTTGGTGCTTCCAATCGAACTATCAACGGTTGTTTTGTGTGCGTAGTCGAAGTCGCATATCCGAATTGATTACCGGCGCTGGCGACTCGCGCGGTCGCGCTCCAGGTGGTCAGCGAGTCGGGATATTTGACTTTCACTACAGCAGTTCCATTTTTGTCGGTAATTACATCGGGCTGCCATAACACGGTTGCGCGAAAGTCATTGCGGACTTGGACTGGATTTTCCGTCGGATTTTGTGGTTTCTCGCCTGGCTGACCGGCTGGCGGTGGCGCTGCCGCAACATTGACAACCTCGGACGCGCCTCTCACTTGAAGCGTGTCCATCGAATTCCTGGAAAGCATAGCAAGATTGGTGGCAGACTTCGCGCGGAAGCCTGAGACACTGTCAGCGTCCATATTCATGACCCCGCCACCGACTCCTGCTCCCTGGCCAGCACCGATGCCCCCATCCCTTCGCTTTTCATCCTTCATAGCTAGGTCGTCAAAGAGTTGTTTTTCCGAATCCTCGACTAGCTTGACATAACCTTTCTGCTGAAGCGTGCTGGTTGTCTGCGTCATCTCTGCTCGTTTAGTTCCGTAATAGAACTGTCGCAAATCACCGGCTAGATTTTGCTGAATGTAATAAACAGATTCGTCTGTTAACCCAAGCGCAACCTCTGTCGAAACAGGCTTGCCGTTTTGATCGGTGGTCTTAATTGCCAATGAGCCTTCCTCACGCGGCTGGTATTGATCGCGGTCAGCTTTCACTTCTACATTCAGGAACTGATTGACTGGCGGTATTACGACCTGCTTGCTGCTGAGGAAGAGTTTTCCCTGACTGACCATCGCCGCAGTCAGGAAAATATTCGGCGTGTCTTTCTCACTCAGTGGAACCTCGATCAGTTTCGCTGTGCCGGTTATATGAACTACCTGATAGCTGTACAAATCATCTGCTTCAACACTGAACAACGCATAGCGATCACTCACCGGCGAAGTCAGCATTACAGGCGCACTTTGTCCTGGTCGGAATGTATCTTTATCGATAATGATGTCCAGCCCCGCACGATAACCGAGGTCCGTCGTCGTATTATTAGCTACCCACACGGCGGTTTCACCAGTGATTGGCATGCCTGACTTGTCAACGCTGCGCCAGGCAACTCGATAGTACCCTTCGCGTGGAGCGATAAAACTTACCTGTGCATTTCCTTCGGCATCAGTTTTAGAATCAACTGTTGCGATATCATCGTGCTGGTACTGGCGAACCTTTATCTGCCATCCTTTGCCGCCAACCGCAGGCGGTGGAAAGCTGATTGATTGACTGCGCAGACGTTCGAGCTCACGACCGCTGACCTCTTTCCCTGAAGGATCGATCCATATCTCTTCCCAAAAATCGCGAGTGATCTTAACCTTGCCTTCGACCTGCACCGGCTGGTCATTTGCATCGATAGCCTTTAAGTCTACGGTTACTTTGTCCTGCGGTCGATAAATGTTGTGCGTGGCGTTCGGATGAACGTAATAACGCTGTCGGGTAACGCGGACGGTGTTTGATCCGATAATCTCGCGTCTGGATGAATCGGTCACGCGAGCTTCGATTCGGTATTCGAAATCCTGCCCGGCGCCGACTGGAGTGTCGAAGGTCAATGTTGCGCTGCCTGTCGCATCGGTCTTGAGCGTCTCTCGCTTTATGATCGTTCCGTTACCGTAGTAGTAGTTGTATCGGGTGAAGTCTTCGTAAAACCAGGCGTATTCGTGATAGGGGAAATAATAATGATAATAAGGATTCTGATATACCAGGACTTCAACGTTCGCGTTTGAAACCGGACCGCCGAAATAATAGTCGGCCTGAATCTTGGTCTCGACCGATTCTCCCAGGCGAAACGTCTTCCGCTTGCCGTTTTCTTCGGGGGTCTTCACGCTCACTTTAAATTCCGGCAGTTTATATTCTTCGAGGCGGAATAATTGAGCTGAGCCAATGGGCGACGAGTGGGCGTCATTCCAAAATGTAATCGTGTACATGCCAAGCGGCAAAGATTCGGCCAAGTCGAAGCTGCCCCACGCGCTGCCAAAACCATTCAAAGTCACCGTGTCTTCTTTGACTTTTGAGCCGCGAGCATCATTGATCTGGTATTTGATCGTCTGGTTTTCGGGAGTCGAATAGACTTCACCGTCGTACTGACGCGCGATGAATTTCCATTGAACTGTTTCCTTGGGTCGATACGCCGGGCGATCCGTCGTAGCGTAGATGCGCCACTGTTTCTGGTTTGTGTTATATCTATAAACGTAATTACTCGCGAATGCCTGGCGCTGTCCGACTTCGGCGGCAACAAAAACATTTGAATAGTTTTGATCGGATGGCAAATCGAATACCGCGATACCGTCGCTGTTTGTCTGTTTAGTACCGTCCCAGATAAACGCCTGGTTGTTATCACGATGAGTGCCGTAGCTGAGCGCTTTAACCTTTGCATTCGCTATCGGTGATCCGTCTATCGCGTTACAAAAATACGCCAGCAGTTGCTTTGGACTGGTTTTGATGACCAGGGTCGCATCAGTCACCAGCAACAGTTCGTACGTAGTTTGTGCTCCACGTCCGGTTGTAACCAGAGCGTATGCGCCGGTCGGTAATTTATTAGGCAATCGGACTGCCTTTTGGCCGGGTACGTGGTCACCTTTGTCGCCAGTGTCGATAGACCAGTTTTCAACGCGTTGCCGATCCGCAAACGATATTTTGCCCAGCAGACTTTGCAGATTCAGATCGTTGCTCGAACGAGGCAGGTCCTGGGTCAAATCAACTCGATAAATTGAAAAGTCGACTCG
>DASRDY010000100.1:0-5028 GCA_035652355.1 Blastocatellia bacterium | reverse complement strand
GACACGGAAGCCACGGATCTTAACTTGATGATCGCTACGACCCAGATACTCAATCTCGCCATCAGACCTATATCGCGCGATGTCGCCGGTTCTGTAGAGTCTGCCAGTGGAAAACGGATTCGGAATAAATTTTTGTGCTGTTAAATTTGATCGAGCGTGGTAGCCGCGCGCCAGTCCAGCACCTCCGATGTAGAGTTCACCGGGGGCTCCGATCGGCACTGGTTGTAGACTCGGATCCAACAAATATATTTGAGTGTTTGCAATCGGACGCCCAATCGGCACCGAACGAGTTTGGTCCGGTCGGCAATGCCAGAAGGTAACATCAATCGAGGCCTCGGTCGGACCATAGAGATTATCCAGGCTCGCTGACAGCCGTTCATTGAAGCGTTCCTGCATTTCGTAGGAGAGCGCTTCTCCGCTGCAGATGACCTGGCGCAGGCTTTGACAGCTTTCGACATCTGGCTGATCTAGGAAAGCCTGAAGCATTGACGGCACGAAATGCAGAACCGTCACTTGCGCATCGTTGATCAGGTGAACGAGGTAATTGCCATCCTGATGTCCGCCCGGTCGCGCCAGAACAAGGCTTGCTCCTGTAATAAGAGGCCAGAAGAATTCCCAGACAGAGACATCGAAACTGAACGGGGTTTTTTGCATTACCTGGTCGGCATCACTCAACTGGTATTGCTGCTGCATCCACAATAAGCGATTGTGCAGACCGTGATGAGTGTTAAGCGCCCCTTTTGGCTGACCGGTCGAGCCTGATGTGTAGATCATATAGACCAGGTTTTCCGGATCGATGACTGTAGCTAGGTTTTCTGATGGTTCATCGGCGATCAACGACCAATCGCTGTCCAGACAGAGTTGTTCGACGAGCAATCCTGGCAAAAATCTTAACAAATGACTCTGCGTGAGCATCAGCGATGCCCCAGAGTCCCTGAGCATAAACTCCAGGCGATCCTTCGGATACGACGGATCAAGCGGAACGTAAGCGCCCCCCGCTTTCAAAATACCGAAGAGAGCCACAACCATTTCTATTGATCGCTCGGCAACAACAGCAACCAGTTTGTCAGTTCCGATACCCAGCTTGCGAAGGTGGTGCGCCAGTTGATTAGCTCTTCTATTGAGCTCCGCATAGGTCAACTGCTGCCCTTCGTAAGTAATAGCTCTGGCGTCTGGAGCCCGGTCTGCTTGCTCTTCGAATAACTGGTGAATCAGCTTTTCGTGCGGATAGTCGACACTGGTGCTGTTCCATTGCACCACGATTTTTTCCCACTCGGTTGGTGACAGCGCAGACATGAGCTCATAGCGGCCGTAAGGATTCTCGGCAATCGCTTCAAGCGCTCTAAGATAACAATGACTGAACGCCTTTGCCTGCTCGTGATCTATCAGCGTCGCATCATAACTGAACGCAAGCTCAAACTGGGGCGACGAGATATCCATATTGCAGTCGGTGACAAAAACGTAGTTGCTTGCCCCGCGAACCTTTACGTCGAAGATCCGGGCGCCGCTGATTCTCGGAACGGTTTTGTACAGGTAGAAGTGAGTAAAATTGAACATTGTTTCGAAGAGGATCTGTCCTCCTTCGATTGTCTTTAGTTCCGATATTGGGAATCGGCGGTATGGAACCACTGCGGCTTCCGCATCAAAGACTTGTTTGACAAGCTCGATCCAAGTACCGCCTGATAAGGTCAACCGCATCGGCACTGTGTTAGTGAAAAGCCCAAGAACACGATCGCCATCCGGCACTTCCGGCCGACCGCTCATCACCATTCCGGTGGTGATATCTGATTGACCGGTGATCAAACTCAGAACCTTCATCTGCGCCGCAAGGACAAAACTCTTGATTGGGATACTGTTCGTAGCCGCCAGGCGTTTGAGTTCTTCGCATAGCTTCAGAGGCGGAACCAGCGAAAACGATTGTATGTCCGGAACCGCAGGTCTTGAGCTCAACGACGGACGGCGCGGCAATGTTGTAACAACCAGATCGCGTACCTTGTCGGTTAAATAATTCTTTGCCTCTTCGGAATTCAGGACTTCCCTTTCCAGCGCCACGAACTCGCGATACGGAACGGCAGGAGGCGATCCCACCTTGCTTTCTTTCCCCGACAGTTCCGCGCCATAGAGTTGGAACAGCTCGCTGAGCATTACCGCCATGCTCCATCCATCGAGAATCGCGTGATGATTCGACCACGTAAACTGAAAGGTCTTCTCGCTTCGCAGGTGCACGTGAAACCGCATAAGCGGAGGCTTAGTTAAATCAAACTGTCTCCTTGTTTCCTCGTATAGCCACTGGCGAAGGAAGCGGTCCTGAGCATCAGAGCTCATATCGGTGATATCATCGACCGTGAGTAGAACGGGCGCTTCGCTCCATACAAGTTGAACCGGTTCGCTATAACCACCAAGATCGAATGACGTTCGCAGGATAGGATGTCTGCTAATCAGTTTACCGATTGCGGCTCTCAACGCATCCACATTGCACTGTAACTGCAGATGCGCCATTGACACATCCATGTAAAGATCGGAATTCAGATGATATAGATTATGGAAAAGCATCCCCGCCTGAAGTCTTGCAAGCGGATAAGCATCTTCCACGCCATCGGGTATCTTTGCTCGATCTTCTTCGGTGATCAGACTGAACGGTTCCGTCAAAGCGATTGGCCCGCATTCACCTCCTTGTTGGGCACAGACGATGGCCAGCTCCTCGATGGTCTGGTGTTGGAAAAGATGCTGAATACTAAAACCGAGCCCGTGCTGTTGCGCTTTCGCCCTGATTTGAATGCTGCGGATCGAGTCTCCTCCCAGATCGAAATAGTTGTCGTGTATCCCAACGCGGTCCAGCCCAAGGACTGAACCCCAAATATCAGCCAGCTCCTTCTCAATCGCAGTTCGCGGCGCCACATAGGATTTGTCCAGTGAGAGATTAGAACGATCCGGAGCAGGCAACGCTTTAAGATCAACTTTTCCGTTGGGAGAGACCGGCAACGCTTCGAGCATTACAAAGGCTGTTGGGATCATGTAATCCGGCAGACTCTGCGCCAGATAAGCACGTAGCTGGTCGCCACTCGACACAGACTGCGAACGCAGTACGACATAAGCCACAAGTTGCTTATGCCCGGGCTGGTCCTCGCGCAGGACGACAACGCAGTCCCGAACTCCAGAATGCTGCCGTAAGTTGGCGGCGATTTCCTCCAGTTCTACTCTGAATCCGCGAATCTTAACCTGACGGTCAGCTCTCCCGAGAAATTCCAGCGAGGCATCTGACAGGAACCTGGCCAAATCTCCTGTTTTATACAATCTGGTTCCGGGCTCATCGCTATAAGGATTTGGAACAAATCGTTGCGCGGTCAATTCCGGTCGCTGGTAATACCCCCGGGACAGCAATCGTCCTCCGATATATAGCTCGCCTGGCATGCTGCCGGGCACGGGTTCAAGATTCTTATCCAGTACATACATTTGAGTGTTGCGAATGGCACAACCGATGGGAACTTCTCGAGACTCTCGCCCTTCAAGCGTCAGACTTGTGAGGTCAATAGCAGTCGAGATGATCGTCGATTCCGTCAGTCCGTACGTGTTTATCAATTGAGCGCCATTTCCAACATGCCGCTGCCAAATGGATAGCTTTTCAGGCAGCACTTTCTCTCCCGCGATGATTACAAGGCGCAACCCTTCATACAGCGGCAAACTGAATGCATCAATCCCTTCCGTCATCTCGTGCCAGAATGCAGTAGGCAAGCTCATCATAGTGATATCCCACTGCTGGCATGTTTGAAGAAACGTCGGAATAGTTTCGAGCATTTCATCAGTTCGGAAGACCAGGGTGGCGCCGTGCGTCAAACAGGGGATAATTTCTTCAATACTGATATCGAATCCCAAAGAGCAAAATTGAAGTATCCGGTCATCGGGCGTAACGCCGTATTCGTGAGTAGCAGTCTGGTTGTAATCAAACAGCGATCCCTGCTGAATCATTGTGCCTTTCGGCCGACCTGTGGAACCGGACGTGTAGATCACGTAGGCAATGTTATCCGTGGTAAGACCATTTACCGCATTTTCGCCACTTTCACTTGCGACGGAGTCCCAGTCCGAGTCGAGACAGATCAGCCTGGCCATATGACCGGACAGATTCTGTGCCAACCGTTGCTGTGTCAGCAGCACCGAGGCGCCGCCATCTTCTAAAATGAATTGCACTCGTTCCTGTGGGTAATCGGGGTCGCAGGGAACGAAGGCCGCTCCGGCCTTCAATATTCCAAGCATTCCAATCTCAAGTTCTATTGAGCGCTCTGCAAGAAGGCCGACGAGACTTTCGGGTCCAATACCCAGCTTTCTCAAATAATGGGCAAGCTGATTGGCTCTCGTATTAAGTTGCCGGTAGGTAATCACCTGTTCTTGAATTACGACTGCGATTTTATCCGGCGTTTGTTCAACCTGATTTTCGAACTGTTCAACGATGGTGATGTTTCGCGGATATTCCCATCTGGTCTGGTTGAACTTAACAAGAATGTCCCTTCTTTCCTCGTCTGTTAATAATCCAGCAAGTGCTATCGGCTTTGAACTGTCTGCAAGATAACTATCCAGGATTTGCAGGAAGTGCCTGATGGCAGCCTTCTGCTGAGTCTCGTTGAAGACATCCTCGTGAAAACGGATTCCCAGACCAAACCTGCCCGTGGATTCATAATCGTCGAACTCGATATTGATGCTTTCGGTTCCGTATCCCGTATTCAGCCATTCGGACTGCGCCGTGGCGCCGTTTAATTGCGAAGGGTGCGACGTGTTCACGTAATTGATTAGTACATCGTAGACCGGATTGCGGAGCGGATTAGCGATTGGGTACTCGCGATATTTTAGTATCTTCAAATACTCAGATTGTGTTTTTTTGATCAGGGACTGAAAGCTGTCATCTTCATCGACAGTAACCCGAAGAGGATGAACGTGCATCAACAGACCGATCGTGTCCCGAAAGCCACGCCGGTTGTGGAAATAGATGCCTAGTGATATTCGTTCAGCTCCAGTAATCCGATGCAGAAATGCCGC
>DASRDY010000099.1:0-26331 GCA_035652355.1 Blastocatellia bacterium | reverse complement strand
CAATGAAAGCTGGTGGCAAAAGGTCAAGGACTGGTGGGACGGATTCAAGCTGTAGTTCCCCGATTCTGAGCGCCGTTAAAGCGGCGCTCAGACATATACCAATAAAAATCCATTTAAGTGTGAGGAGCGAATAACAAAATGAAAATAAGCCAGGCATTAGCTATAGCAGCGAGCTTTATATTGCTTCCCTTTTTGATGATTCAGCCACCGTCAGGAACTTATGCCAGGACAGTCGCAACGGCTTCAGAAACATTCAAATTTGAGTTGTTCGGAGGCGAGAAAGTCAAGTTCGGCGTCAAAGCCGTTGCAGGGCCAATCAGTGTCAGTTCCACCACTCAGGGCGCTGCGGTAAGAATCGCTCTTGTAGCACCCGGTGGCAATCAGGTCGTCGCCCAATCGACTGGCAATGGCCAGCCCATCTCCGCGACGGTGGCAAAGGGACAGGAAGGCGTTTGGTTGATAGAGGTCGGTGAATCCTCGAATTCAAACACTATAGGAAGACAAGTTGCGTCCGGCTTAATAACTGTAACCAGCACCACGGGCGACAAATCGGTCATGGACAACCTGCAAGCGGCTGCGACGGCAAAACAGAACAGTGCTTCGCTGGCCGCCTCAAAATCCCAAATGCTCGCCGCGGCCACTCAGGCGCGGCAGAGCCTTATCGCCAAAGAGAATCAGGAGCAGAAAGCAAAGCATGATGCGCTGAGGACACAGGCTCTGCAAAAGTACAGGCAGATGGCAAAGGTTTCCGCAAATACAGTTGCTCCTGGTTTCACGGCCAAGATCGGTGCGAACGGACAGACTACTATTACAGCCAACAACCCTCAGCAAGCGTCGACGAGCTCCAATTCTGGAGGAAACGCAAGTGGAACAACCACACCTGCGAGCGGCGGGGCAAAACCAGGAATTAAGTCTTTGGACCGAGCTTCAGGTGATCCCGGCACTCCGGTGTTAATTACCGGACATGATTTCACGAATGCGCAAGGTGAAGTTCATTTCATAATAAATCCTGGCATGGACGTTAGCTCGCCGATCGAGCCAGGCACATGGTCAGACACGCAGATTATGGCCTATGTGCCAGACGCTTCCGCTATCCAGGCGTTCGATGGTCAGATGTATGTTAAGACATCTGGCGGCAAGAGCGACATGATGCCATTCCATTTTGATCCGGCGCTTGATACGCAGACGATAGCTGCCAAACTGAGTATTTGTGGACTGCCAAAGGTCGCCGACTTTCCTATGGGCGGTTGCTGGGTGGGAGATGACAACCTGACTTTTTATGGACAACATCAGGCCGGTTTGTGGTCCGGTAGCCGCGACGACGATCAATATAATTCCGTACCAGCTTTGAAAAACGGTTGGGTTGTGGATACGGTCAATTTCCAGAAAACCAGCGACAGCAACGGTAGTGCAGATGCTTACGTATCCGAAAGTCACGAAGGAACCAGCAACCTTTTTGTCAAAATTCACTGGTGGAATACACCGGCGTTCGGCTCCGTCTCATATACCTTAACGATGACGATAAAAGGGCCAAAAGGTGTAGCTTATCAGTAGCGGCTTATGCCCGTCTTTTAACTGACGACGTAATATTGCTGATGAACTGATTCTTCTGATTGCTTTGCCGCTTTGATGTGCCGTGGGTCTCCGACTCACCGGAGCAGTGCCTCTGAACCTTTTTCGCGGCTACGCCACTGCCTGGCGGCGCAGCCGCCAGTTTATCAACCAGCGAATAGCGGAAAGGCGGAGCCTTTCCGCGCATCGAAGCGGCAAAGCCGCAACCGGTATCACGTCTTAACGCATGATATCAGACGACATAGACATCGTGCGTTAAGATCACAGTTAATCAAAGTATTTCCTTCACCGTTTCGGCCGGGCGACCCAAAACCGCCCGGTCTCCTTTTACGACGATCGGCCGCTGAATCATGTCCGGATGCTCAATCATCAGCTTTATCAACTCGTCGTCGGAATAATCTTTCTTACCTATGCCGAGTTCTTTTGCTATCGCTTCGCCTTTGCGAATAATCTCAATCGGCTTCATTCCAAGCTTCGACAGCACATCCTTTAAGGATTCTTCTGTAAACGGATGAGTGTAATAGTTGACGGAATCGAACTCGACTCCTTCTCCACGAAGAATGCTCATGGAGTTTCGACAGGTTGATCAAGTCGGTTTTTGATAAACGGTTATTTTCTCCATTTGATAATCCTCCTTAAAGTCGATCCGTTAACGGCTGCTGCTCCGCTGGCTTCTCCGGCAATCGTCCTCCGGTCAGTTGTTCCCAGCGCGACCGCAACGCCTCCATCATTCCGATGAAACGAGGATTCTTTCGCACGTTATCCATGTTCGGATCGTTCGCAAACCAGGGGTAATTTTCATTGCCCATGTGAATCGCGCGCTCCAGCCATTTCAAAGCCTCTTCGGCTTTGTTTTGCAGCGCATAAAATCCTGCAAGCCAGTAGGCGATATCACCGTCCGCCTCGGCCGCGGCGATCACTCCGGGAGTTATCAGAGATTTGGCCCGCTCAATCTCGCCTTGTTTATAGAGGCATATTGCAAGGAAGATTTTCGGGAACTGCATCTGCGGCTGCTCTTCGACAACCTGCGTCAGCATCGCGATCGATTTCTCGCAATCGCCAAGGTAGTAATTCGTAAAAGCGTAAAACGACCGCACAAACGCGTGATCCGGCTCAAGCTTCAGCGCTTTCTCGCATTCAGCGATTGCGTCTTTATATCTCCCTTTGTAGGCAAAGATTCGACATCGCCCGACCAGCACTTTTACCTCTTCGCGCGGGCTGAGCTTCAGCCAGCGGGCATATTCTCGCAACGCCTTGTCATATTGTCCGTCCCACCGCGCTATATCGGCGGCCACGTTGTGCACGCGTGGCTCGTTCGGCGCCGCGACCAGCAATCGCTTTATCGTATCGCGAACCTGTTGTTTCTCGCCCCGCAGCAATTGGCCATAGATCAAATACAACTGCGGCTCGATCAGCTTATCGTCGATCTGCAGAGCTTTGTGATAAGCCTGCGCCGCCAGATCGTAATCCCCCACGCCGCCAAGACCTGTCAGTACCACGCGCGTGTAACAGGTTCCAAGCGCGGAATACGCCAGCGCGTAATTGCTATCTAATTCGATTGCTCGCTTGAAAGCTGCAATGGCCGCATCGGCATCAGCCTTGTTCGCGGTCTCAAGCAAAAACTTAAAGAAGTGATCGCGACCGCGCAGGTAGCTTTCATACGCTTCGGCGCTCGCAGTAGTGGATCGCGCAAGGCGTCGCTGTTCATCCTCGGAAATCTTTAATCGCAGTCCGTCGACGATTCGCTGAGAAATCTCGTCCTGGATCTTTATGATGTCTTCGTATTCGACATCGATTTTGTCGCTCCACAAAATTGCGCCGGTTGCGATATCTACCAATTGAGGCGTGACGCGAAACCGATTACCCACTTTAATGAATCCGCCGATCAGAACGGCATCAACGGCCAGTTCTTTTCCGACCTGACCGGGATCGATTTCCTTGTCCTGATATTTTGCTACATAACTTGACGGTCGCACTACCAGTGATCGTAACGCCGCCAGCTCTGTAATGATGCTGTCGGCGAGCGAGAATCCGTAAAAGCTGTTCGCGGGATCGGCGCTGATGTTTTTGAACGGCAGTATCGCGATCGCTTTTTTAGAGATGCTGGCGGCAGCATCGGTACTCAGTTCCGGTGCAGTGCTTCGGCCGCGCTGGCTGTTTGTGTCCTCTCGCGGGCGTCGAGAGAGTTTATCCCTTAATTTGCTGACCGTTCCCGACAGCCAGCCGGACTTCTGACTTTTGATTGGAGCATACGGAACGCCGGCGCCGTCAGGAATACCACCGGATTTCAGTTCACGACCGAGAGCTTTTAAATCCACCAGCATCGCAGACATTAATTGGTAGCGATCTCCCGGCGATTTTTGCAACGCTCTGTCCAGTATCCTTTGCAAACCCGCCGGAACTTTGTTGTTCAATTCCTGCATCGGTTTTGGCCTGGCATTCATTATCGCGTGCATTACTTCGACGGAATTCGGTCCCATAAATGGCTTTTGCCCGGTAGCCATTTCGTAGATAACAATGCCCAGCGAGAAAACGTCTGTTCTGTGATCGACCTCTTCGCATCGAGCCTGCTCCGGCGACATATATGCTGGAGTTCCCAGGTGCGCTCCCTGTTGGGTGAGCTCGGTTGTTTCGACGCTGCATTCAATGTCGGTGAGTTTGGCAAGTCCAAAATCCAGGATTTTTACCTGTCCACGATCCGTGATCATTATATTGGTTGGTTTAATGTCACGGTGCATGATCCCTTTGCCGTGGGCGTAGGTAATGGCGTCCGCGATTTGAAGAGCTATCGAATATACGCTGTCGAATTCCAGAGGCCGGTGGTTTATCACCTGTTTCAACGTTCGCCCTTCGACATATTGCATAACGATGAAGTAAAAGCCATCGGCCTCTTCGATCGAATAGATGGTGCAGATGTTCGGGTGATCGAGCCTCGAAGCCAGGCGCGCCTCGCGAAGGAATCTTTTTCGAGCGTTTTCGTCGTCGGTGAGGCTCGCCGGAAGGATCTTTACAGCTACTGTTCGATTTAGCAGAGTGTCCTCTGCTTTATAAATGGTACCGCCGCCTCCTTCGCCAAGTTTGTCCAGGAGGTGATACTGCTTGATATCAGTGCCAATCATAAAAAAGTATCAATATCAAAATAGCACGGCGGCCAGGGTATAACGATCATTCGGGCCGCCAATTAAGAACAATATAATAATGTTGCCTGCGAAAACTGTAGATGATACATCACTGACTGACGATGGGCAAACGGCGGCGCGGCTTCGCTTGCAAGCATTACGCGAGGATGTTCAAAAAGGCATCCAGCAGGCGAAGAATAGAGAGCTTATTCCGGGTGAGGATGTGTTAACCGGATAGAAGCCAGGCAACGCAAGCGTGGCAGAAAACAATGAAACATTACCCGATAATTGGGCAGGTCGCTAATAGAAAGTTGGAGATCAACTAATAACCGCGAACGCCTTGTTTGTTTTTGCCTGAATTTCCGTTGCCAAGCAAGCGTTTAATCATTGCGGGAATATCGGGCATCTCTTCCGGTTTCCGAACGGTCAGGTTTGCGCCGGCTCTTTCTGCCTGCCTCAGATAAAAGTCACCGTGAGCAGTCATTGCTACAATGGGAATTTTTACGGATTCAGGATCGTTTCTAATCCAGCGAATTAAGCTGATACCGTCGAACCTGGGTAACATTAAATCGACCACGATCACGTCCGGCCGAATAGACGAAAGCGCCGAAAGCGCAAGAACCGAGTCTTCCGCGCCCATTACCGTGAACCCTTCGGACTCAAGCGCTGTTCTTAATACATCGCGGGTGTCCGCATCATCTTCGACAATTAGAACTACATGATTAGACAAGTGCCCTCCAGCTTGGGGAGTGGCTATGTTGCTAGCGAAGTCTGCGAACAGGAAACTGAGTATAACACAATTGCAATGAACGTGTAGAAATTACGTCTAAACCGAATTGGCCAACTGCCGTCACACCTGATTCAGAGTCCACACATTTCCTCGTCACCAGGGGATAATCTGGCGTAGACTTTAGTCTGCGCAAGGTGTAGAACTCTCAAACTAAATAAAACCAGGCATTTAGCCAAACTCCGATTGCGCGATTAGTGCTTATTTTCCACGATCGTCGGCCAGCGCAGACTAAAGTCTACGCCACCGTTTTGCCAATTTGTGCCACAAAAATGAAAGTTTGGCCAACTGCCGTCACAGTGTCACACCTGTCACACCCCTTACGCGGAATCCAGCCTATTCCTGGTCATGAGGTGATCATCATGGCGTAGACTTTAGTCTGCGCAAGGTGTAGAGCGATTAACCCCAATAAAAACAGTCATTTAGCCTAAGCTCCCGTTGCGCGATTGCTTCTCAATTGCCGGATCTCCAATTTGCGCAGACTAAAGTCTACTCCACTATTTCTGCCGATTTGCGCTACAAAAATCGAGTTTGGCCAACCGCTGTCACGCTGTCACACATCAATCAAGTTATTTGTTATCTATAATTAACACCGTGACACCCTGTGCGTCACAGGCGGTTCAGAGGAGTATGATGTCACAGCCAAAACTGATTGGAACCGGCTGTATTGATGCCATAAAGATGGGGACGCCAGGTCGCAGAAATATTTCCGTTTTTGGCAACATTATTTGAGTGCAACTCATCGGAATTGTGCGATAATAGGTTGAAATATCAACAGAACCGGAGCATACCGGCACGCGATTTAGGCTGATCCAGGCGAGAAGAGGGCGGACTCGCTTTTGAAAACCCGTTGCCAGATGATTTGACGCAGCCATCGGATCTGGGTCGAGACCGTTCCTTCGGATCAACGAACTTAGGACGTATTTGCGCTACTGAAAATACCTTCCAGGTCCTTGATCCAATTAATACAATAAAAATAAAGATAGCGGCTAATGGAGAGGCTCCCATGCAACTGATACAGCGCGGGGCGAGCGCGAGACCCGTCAAATACACAATTCTGCTGGTTTTGGTAAGCACTTTAATAGTTACAGGAATTATATTTCCTTCGTCCATAGCATTTGGCCAGGATCCAAATGCTAACCAATATCCACAGGCGAACCAGGATCAAAATCAGCCGGAAGAGAATGTCGATGTACGCGTTGCCCGAATCGGTGTTATCGAAGATCACGTTTCGTTTCAGCGGGGCGATGGCGACGAGTGGTACGACGCAACTTTGAACACTCCAGTCCAAACCGGAGATCGACTCTATACTGGCGATGGCGGAAGAACGGAGCTTCAGCTTGACGGTACTTACGTCAGACTGGACAGAAAGACTGCGTTTGATGTCTTAAATCTGTCAACGCAGATCTCGCAGTTCCGGCTGATTACCGGCACGGCGACAGTAAATCTTCGAACTCAGCCAGCGCAACCGTTCGAGATTGACACCCCCGGCGGCGCAGTCACATTGAAGCAGCGCGGCGAGTATCGAATCGATGTATTCGAGAACAGCCGGGTAGATGTTCTGGTGATCCAGGGATTGGCCGAAGTTTACAACGATGGTCGTTCGGTGACGTTACAGGACAACCGCCGAATCACGATTGATGGCGCAGACATAGCTTCGCAGGATGTCACCACACTTCCGCCAAAAGACGAGTGGGACACGTGGAACGACCAGCGCGATAACGCTATTGCGCAGGCTGAAACTCCCACGCCGACATATGTCCCGCAGACTGTTGCAGGAACTGAGGATCTGTCCAGATACGGCACCTGGAGCAATACAGCCGACTATGGTTATGCTTGGTACCCAAACAACGTTGCCTATGATTGGGCTCCGTATCAGGATGGCCGCTGGTGTTGGCGTGATCCGTATGGCTGGACATGGGTTTCGTACGAACCGTGGGGATGGGCACCCTATCATTACGGCAGATGGGCTTTTTACCATGAACGTTGGTGCTGGATACCGGGTTCCTATTGGGGATACTCGCCGGCATTGGTCGGGTTCATCGGATTCGGTGGCGGCGGATTCATCGGCTGGGTGCCGCTTGCGCCGAGAGAGCCTTTCTATCCCTGGTGGCGCAGAGGTCGTCCGTTCTATGGTTACAACGCCATTTACATAAATCAGCGTTTCCGTAACTCGATAACTATTGTCAATCGCGAAGGCTTCTACGGCGGCTGGAATCGGCGTGATCGAATCGTCGCGACGGCAGAATTTGTCGGACGCGGCAGAGCGATGGTCGGTCCTGGCGTATTGCCAACCCGACAAAGCCTGGCCGTAGGCGCGGTCAGAACTAATTTCAACGGCAATGGATATTTCTCGCGATCCGTTGTAGTCCGGAACAACAATATTCCGGTGGTTCGCAGGTTCTCTGACAACTACAACGAGATCAGGGCCAGAGGCGGCTCGCCGGTGTCTCCGTTCCAAACCTCAGCAAATGGCAGGATCGAAACCCGGTCCATGGGGGTTAGGTCATCAACTGGATTTAGGGATAACAATTCGGTAACTCGCGGCGGCTCGCAGACAATGATGCGAACCGATCAACCGCGAAACATGGATCGCAACGATCGGCCGATGCGAGCTACGGATCGTCCATTCGTTCCGCCCTCTCGCGATTCTGTGCACACACAACAGCCGCAGACGAGAACAAATCAGAACAATGATCGTCCGCGCGATAACAGGTCGTACAGGACGGATACGCAGCGGACCAATAATCAACCCCAGTACAGAACAAATAACAACGGATCGAACACCCGGAGTTATACACCTTCGAACAGGAGCTATACTCCACCGCCTTCGAGGTCGAACAACAGGTCGTATTCGCCTCCGCCATCGAGATCGTCATCACGTTCGAGCGGCGGTTACAGCGGTGGCAGTCGCAGCAGCGGAAGATCATCGTCTTCCTCATCGCACAGCTCCGGCGGCTCATCGCGAGGTTCCAGTGGTGGTGGCGGACACCATCGGTAATTGAGGTTCCTTAAGGATTGAAAAGAGCGGAGGTTATTCAAGCCTCCGCTTTTTTGCTTTAACGCTTCCTGCCCCCTTGACGTTGAAATTTTTTTAAGTGTAGTCTGGCTTTGTATGAGTTACGCAACCACACCCATCGCGCCTCCTCCACGTCCCAAGAGACGAACAGCCCTGACATTGATAATTAATGTAATACGAGGACTGTTGGCAATTGTCTTCCTGATAGCGGTGCTGCCGCTGGGGTCGCATCTTTGGACCTGGATGCATTGCGGCAATGCGCCAGCGCAAATGACATTGGAGGATTATCTGAAGAACGGCTCGGACAACGATTGGGTAGTTTTGACTGGCGTATACGTAGACGGCCATAACAGCATTGAAACGCAGTGGGTCGAACGGGGCCAATCTACAGGACAAAAGGGCACTACCTACTTTCCATTGCTGACTGGCCCTAATGATACACGACCGGTGAAGGTGTTCCTGGATCCCACAAATTATGTAGTAACCGAACCGCAGCCTTTGTTACTTGAGGGTCCTGGATTTCCCGGTAATCCCGACAAAGGCCACGGTTATGACGATCGCCAGACCGTGCGCGGGCTACGATTGAGGTGGTTCGACGTCAGTTCCGACCTTGAAAAAGTCTTGAAGTCCTGCAAGCTTGGAACGACCGATCAAATCGTGGTGATCCGACAAGGCCGTCAGCCAGTGTCATCCAGCGAAGCTTATGTAATGATCGCAGTTCTTTCAGGAATTCCGATCCTGTTTGGTCTGACTTTTATCCGATTTCGAAAGAGTGCGAAATAGTCGGCGATTAACGAATGACGATCTGATCTTCGCCGCTTGATTTACGCTGAGTAAGGTTGAGGATGTAAGACCTGACTCCATTCAAAATGGAATCTGATATCTTTTGTCGGAATGCGGGTGTTCGCAATCGTAGCTGATCGTCGCGGCTGGTGATAAACGACATTTCAACCAGGACGCTGGGTATTTCGGTGTTGTTAAGGACATAGAATGGGGCCTGCTTCACACCGCGATCCCTGGCGCTGATCGGGCTAACCTGGCGAAGACCTCGAACCAGGCTTCTTTGAATGTAACTGGCCAGCATATGTGATTCGACGATCTTTGCGCCGTTTGATTGCTCGATCGGACCAGAAACTCCGCCCTCAGCATTTTCTCGCGCGGCAATTTGTTCTGCGGCGGTTGAGGTAGCTCGGCTCAGGAAATACGTCTCGACGCCGTGGGCATCCGAAACGGTTGCGGTCACTGCTGGCTTCTCGTCACCTTCGACGGATGACGATTGACTATTGGATGAATCTGCTGCGTTTGCGTGAAGCGATATGAACAGGTCGGCGCCACTGCTGTTAGCCTTCTGACTTCTGGTCGCCAAGGGAAGATAATAATCGCCGTCTCTGGTCAAATCGACCGCGATGCCAAGACGAGATTCGATATCATGTTTCAGCAGCCTGGCTATCTCGAGCGTCAAATCCTTTTCGGCATAACCGTCGGGTCCGATTGCGCCGTAATCTCTGCCGCCGTGCCCGGCGTCTATAACTATCCGCTTGACCGCGCCGTTGTTCGTGAGCGGCGTATACATTCGGCCGAGCTCTGCCTCCAATTCGCTGTCGGTGCTTTCATCGTCTCGAACGTCGATCACGAGTCTTGGCGGAGCGCCGAGCGTAAAGGCCGCGAAACTGGTGCCTGCTCTGAACTGCAGTTTCATATCGACTGCTCCGCTCGCCTCGGTTGCCAGCACCTGCTTTACCAGGCCGTTCGCTTCGGATTGAGTCTGTTGGAAGCTCGGTCCGAGATTAGCGCTATTGAATTTAATTGAGAGGCTGTTGGTCGATGACGTAGCCGTGAAATCCGGAGTCGTATTTAAATCTATAACCAGCCGGGTAAAGCTTCCGCCCTCAAATCGGCGGAAACCCTGGATTATTGCTTTGTTTGCGACGGCGGCAGGTTGTGCATTACTCGGCGCAGGTCTGCCGATACCGATTCGGCTTCCGATAGCAGCAATCACTGCCTCTCGCGCAAGCGACTTTCCGCTGGTGGTCACCAAAAGACCCAGTGGCACCAACAGCACAAGCACCAGCATTGCCTGAACTCCGACCCAGCCACGAGAACGAGTGCGTTGTTCCGGTCGTCGAATAATCAGCGGTGCTGTCGTTTTAGTTTCCGGACGGGAATACGACGGGGTAGTCGATTTAAAGAAAACGGGCCCGCGATCGTTTATGACTATCGGTTTCTTGTCCGGTGCCGCGGGATTAAAAAAGAGAGGCATCTTTGCCGATTTGCAGGGGCGCTCGGACTCGCTGGTGCAACTTGCTTTGAAAAAAAAGTTAGACACTAAACTTCAGTACTTAAGAAAATCCGTATTCGCCTGCCTAAAAGAAACCTCAGTAATTATTCGATAACATCAGACCGCCCTTGTCGGAAAAGCTCACCACTATGGGAGCGCTTATCGTACGAAGACCGGCGGTGATATCGGTCGGACGCGATGTTCGCTGACCGTACCTGCTCACAATGTTCCGAACGTAATTTTGAGTTTCTGAGTAAGGCGGTATCTTGTATCCATAACGGATCACAGCGCCTTCACCTGCATTATACCCTGCCAGAGCCAGTTCTACATCCCCATTAAATGTATCAAGCAAAAATCTCAGGTACTTTGCGCCGCCGCGAATATTTTCTTTGGGATCGAAGATGTTCTTTACTCCAAACCGTTCAGCCGTGGATGGGATCAACTGCATCAACCCGCGAGCGCCTTTCGGCGACACGGCGCCATTGTGAAATCCCGATTCCTGCCGCATCACAGAGTAGATCAGTTTTGGATCAACACCTGTTTCCTGCGAAGCATTGTCGATGATTTTGTCCAAATCCGCGCGACCAGATAATTCGTTCGTTGATTTTGCTGCAGCAGTAATCTCAGTTTCGCCGCTAGCAGCAGTAAGATCGATAACCTGCACTTCAGTTGGCTTATCATCTTTAGGAGTCTGTTTAATTTTGGCGGAAGCTACTACGTTCGCTTTCGGTGTTTCTTTGCTCGTAGCTTTCTGGTTCTTTGCGGTTTGCTTTCCATCGGTGGCTTTGCCTTTCGCAACGGGCGCCGGCTTTGGTTCGGTCACGACCTTTACCGCACCGACGTCCCAGTTATCCAGGGTGACTTTGCCCTGACCCGTTTCCGACTGTGCTCGAACGAAAACCGCGAAAAGAAAGATCACTGCTATTACCGGGATGTACCTGCTCATTCTGACCCTCTTGTTCTCGAACTACCCATGGTTCCAGCGTGCTTCGAAACGCAGGAAACCTAGTTAAGTTATCGAACAGAAAGAGGTTTTCGATTAGTTGGCAGGGCGGATTTTGCAAAGATTTTAACGGTAGCTCCAGACATTAATTTCGGCAGGAACGCGGCGGAAATCCACCGTTTTCCTGCGAAATCGTTGATAGTACGAAAGAACCACCTGATTCGATTAGTAAACGAGGTTATTTTCTTGATTCGATTTCTTTGCGTAATCGGTCTTCTTGCTCCCGTAACTCTGGCGTCAGTTCGGCGCCAAAATCTTCCGCTTCAAACAGCGGGCGAATCTCAATTTCATCGTCTTTAAAGGGCGCACGTTTCAACCACTCAATCGCGTCGTCCATCGACTTTACTTTCCAGAGCCAGAACCCGGCAATCAATTCCCTGGTCTCAGCGAATGGACCGTCAGTGACAGTTCGCTTGTTACCATCGAATTTCACACGCACACCTTTCGAGCTCGGATGCAGACCTTCTCCGGCCTGCATTACTCCCGCTTTCACAAGCTCTTCGTTGTAATTTCCCATGTCTGTTAGAAGCTGTTGATCCGGCATAACTCCGTTTTCAGAATCCTTGTTTGCTTTGACGATTACCATTACTCGCATTGATGTTCTCCCTGGTTTTATTTTTAAGAGGTCTCAGGTATTCCCTGCTCTCATTGGTAAGTCGAACGAAAGGCCGCGAAATCGACAATATCGATATTTTTATGGAAAATTATGTTAAATGAAATGGCGGTTTTCGATTCATCTGGTTTCAACATCCCAGTATCGAAGCTGCCGCAATGCCTCGTAAAGGACTATCGCGACTGACGTGGCGAGATTTAAGCTGCGGACACCCGGTTGACTCATTGGAATAGTCAGGCAGTTGTTCCAGTTCGCCTTGAGCAAATCGATTGGCAAACCGGCGGTTTCTCGACCAAACACAAGGCAATCCTCTCTGGTGTATTCGATCTCCAGGTATGAGCGATCAGCCTTTGTGGTTAAAAACAGTAAGCGCGACTGCGGCAAATGTTTTCTGAGATCTTCGACGTTGTTGTGATATCGGATATCAGTCAGGTGCCAGTAATCCAGTCCAGCTCGACGCACCATCTTATCGTCAGTTCGAAAACCGAGCTGCCCCACCAAATGGAGCGGCGTCCTGGTCGCAGCACAAAGCCGAGCGATGTTACCCGTGTTCGGCGGAATTTCCGGCTCGACCAGCGCCACGTGAAGCGACGAAGGCGAAGACTGCTCCGACCACTTCTTTACCTTTGGGTCGATGACTTCAGTCACTTCTGTTGTCCACGTATCCAATTGCGAAATGACTTCACCAGGGCAGTGCGTTTTGAGTTCTTAGCTTCGAGCAGGAAGGTTTCTATCACTGGCGGGGTAATTATTGGAAACGCCACGCTGCGATCTATTCGAGGATATGTGCCATTCGACAGTCCGAAAATGCCGAATCGACGACCATCGTATCGCCATATTTCCGGAACTCCAATCTGGGCATAGAGCGAAAGTTTGTCCAGCGCCCTGCTGGTCAAATCTATTTCGATAACCAAATCGGGAGGAGGATCGATTGATAAATCAATCTCCTGCTTTCCTCTAATCAGCACTTCATTTTTAATATAGAAGCAGGAGTCCGGCTCGAATCCTCGCGCCAAATCCGACCGACGAAACGTTGTGGAACCAAAATCTTCGATATCGATCTTTAACTCTTCAGCCAGAATCTCTACAAACAATGCGATAGTGCGGTTGCATTTCTCGTGTTCTGCGGGTGGACTCATAATCTCCAGGGTGCCACAGTCGAAAGTAAAGCGAGGCGAACTCCTGCCTTCGTGATCTGCCAATAGTTGCTCATAAGTTGTCCACCTCACGTCATAAAGAATCATCAGTCCGGAAGTTGGCGAGCTGCTAATGCTCTGATCAACTGCATCTGTTTGTGTGCTCATATAATTCCCGCTGGAAACAACATTATAACCCGCGATTTACGAAAATGTGCTATTCTTTGGTTACAGGCGATTGCCCTTGCGATTTGGGGCGGAATGATCAGCAGATTGACCGCCGATTGCAGATATTTGAAGTCGTAAAAGGGTGCTATATGATTAATACAAACCTTGCCCTTATTTATAACAAAATCCGTTTTTCCGATTGCGAATCTTTTGAGGAGGTAATAGCAACCGCGCAGCTTCAACACCAGTCTCAATTTCCTCGGCGTTTACCCAAACTTTGTTCGGAAAAGCTCTCGTAGCCAGCGTCTTCCCAATCAATCGCGTCTGATACGGACGCTGCGATTGGGTTCCGCAACGCAAATCCTCTGACCGCAACATCAACCGAGTACTCGATCAACACCAGTCGTTGAGTTGCGACAAACAAAACTCTTACGGTCAAGGAACGGGAAAGAAAATGGCTAGACGAAGATTCAGCAGACATCAGCGCCCCGAGAGCGAACGTTCATTGTATGAACAGACAATCTACACCAGCCACACACTTCACAAACAAGAGATCATCAACCTGATTCGTGGCGGCGAAGATACTTACACAGAATTCAAAGTTCGCCTCAGCAATCCGGAAAAAATCACTGCCGAGATTATTGCCCTCGCCAATACCGGCGGCGGCGCAATGATCTTTGGCGTTGACGATAAGCGACGCGTCGAAGGACTGGACAATATCGAAGCCGTAGAAGAACAGTTAGTCGAAATCTGTCGCCATCATATTGTTCCGCCCATCGTGCCTTTTATAGACAAAGTAGCATTCGACAACGGCAAGCGTATTATCGTATTTGAAATGCGGGCGAGTCAGACGCCGTACAGCACACTGGACGGTCGCTTTTATATAAGAATTGGTTCGGCAAAACAGGAGGCTACTCGTGAAGAACTGATGCAACTTTACAATGATAGCCGACCAGCGGAATTCGAAAACCTGCCGTTGATTACTGCCAGTCTTAATGACATCGATGAAGCGCATCTGTGGAGTTACGTTCGAGCATTGCGCGGAGCCGAGTTTGGACGAAAGGATGATTATCCGACAACCGTCGTATTGAAAGACATGGGTCTCGCCGTAAATTATCCCGGACCCGAAAGTATTGATGTTGTGCCGACGCTATGCGGGCTACTGCTATTCGGTTATTTTCTGCGCGTGCCAGAAGTGTTTCCGCGATCATCCATCGTCGCAACCAGGTATTCGGGAACGACGCTGACTGACCCAATTATTGAGCGGACAGAAATTAGCGGTAATCTTTCGGTGATCTTTGAGCGCACAATGAATTTCATCGGGCGTTATGCAGATTTGTGGCCGAGTGGTGTATCCAGAAACGCTCAAACATCGGTGAATGCGAAAGCTGACCCAGAGATCGTCGTGGCGCGCGGAAATTATCATCAAGGGGTCGTTATCGAAGGGCTCACGAATGCCCTGGTGCATCGCGATTACAGCATGCGTGATGTACACACCAGAATTTCGATATTTGATAATCGAATCGAGATGATCAATCCGTGTCGCTATAGAATGCTGCCGATCGAATCAATAAAGTATGGAACTGTTAGTGCTGCAAATCCGCTGCTGAAGGCGATCTTCACGAATCCATTATATGGATTGAAGCTTGCTCAGGGCGGTGTCCCTTCGATGCTTCAAGAAGGAAAAGCATTTGCGGGACACGCGCCCGAAATCAAGATAATAAATGGCGAGTTCCGTCTCCGACTGGATGCTTCATAAAAGTGGCGCAGACATTCAGTCTGCGCCCGTAAGCAATTCGTTTATTCGTTTCAACGGGTATTTGGTTCATAAGCCATGCGCAAGTTGAATCTCCGCGCCACTTGGCTAAATACTCTTCAGGCTCACATTGCCGGATGCAGACGAGATCCTTAGCGTTCGGGATCCGCCGCTGCCGACAGTTCCTCGCGCCCATCGCCCTGAGCCGTGTTCGCGCTGATTTACTTCGAGCGGGAAATCAGTTTTGATATCGCCGCTGGTTGTCGACATATCAACTTCTGCGTCAAGATTGGAAGGCAGCTTGACTTCGACATCACCGCTTGCCGAAGTGAATTTCATACTGTCAGTTCCGACAAGCTGGGTTATTTCGACCGCTACATCGCCGCTGGCGCTGTTGGCGCTGACCGTTCCGACCGCTTCTTTGACTACGACATTGCCGCTGGCGCTGGATGCGTTGATATCGCCCGTTACACCGGTCACGTGAACGTCGCCGCTGGCGCTTTTTGCTCGCAGACGACCAGTGACGGAAGTTACTTCAATATTTCCGCTTGCTGACGAGAGATTATCAAAATTAAATTTGATTGAGCGTGGGACTTGCAGCTCAAATTTGATACTAGCGTCGCAATCGCAATTGCGAGGGTATTTAACTTTCAAATTGATCTGGCTGGCATCGCTTTCGTCCAGCACTTCGACCATGTCTTTGTCTCTGCCTTCTTTGATGCCAGTGATTTTAATGGTGTCGCCATCATAACCGTTTACTATCACGTCTCCGGAAACGTTTGTAACGTTAACTCTTCCATTGGCCGGTAACGTATATGATTTCTGAAAGTCCTGCGCCATCGCCGTTCCGCACAGCATTAAGGCAGAAAACGCCAGTGCAACTGTAATTCTCCAGAATGTCTTTTTCATAACTCTTAATACTTTCGAAGCTGAGAACTCACTCGGCAGGTGTGTGAGATAACAGCAGCAAAGGTTTCAAAAAGTTTTTGGATCGTATTTCATCGACAGCACTGTTCCTAGCGTTAAGACCTATGGACCTGTAGCCTCACCTTCACAATAATTTGGATTTTGATCATAAAAACAAGCTGGCCGGCCGATAAGGTGGGTTGGAGACGCTTTTATGTTATCTAAATCCACCACCTTTGGTTCAGAGCGACGCAAATACGCGCGCATTGCCTGCTGTGTTCCAGCGACAGTGTCCGGACAAAATTCGGGACAAACAAAAATCGAATCCGCCGAGATAATTGACTATGGTCCAGAAGGCGTTTGCCTTCTCCTGTCGACCAACGTATACAGAGGACAAAATCTGATTGTCGACCGAGCCTACGGTCAAATGGGAATGCTGAAAATGCGATTTGAAGTTCGCTGGGTGATCCCGTCTGGCAGCAGATTCCTGGTCGGTGCGAAGCGAGCGATCCTCGCCTAAACTGCACTGACTTGTCCTGAACATCGAAATCGCGAAGCTTAAATAAGCGAACACCCATTGTTCTAAAATGCTTGCGTCACGGATCTATTGAGTGCATTTAGTCCGTTTTTGGTGGAATCCCGGGCGCAACTCAATGGCATGTTTCTTGCAGAATTAATAGATGTAAGCGGGGAAACTGGCTTACATGTAATAGTTTAGAGACTCAAACAGGAGGTCGATATGAGTTTACCAAACAAGGACGAAATGAAGGGAAAGTTTGACCAGGCCAAAGGCAAAGTCAAAGAAGGAGTCGGTCGCACCGTAAACGATCAGGATATGGAAGCCGAAGGCAAGATGGACCAGGCCAAAGGCAATATCCAGGAGGGTTACGGCAACGCCAAGCGCAACGTAGGCGATGCGCTTAAGGATTTGGGCGACAAGGTACGGAAATAATTAGCGTCAAAAAGCCGGCTCAAGTTTAGAACTTGGCCGGCTTTTAATATTCCGAAAGGCGCCGGATCCTATTTAGAATTTCAATCTGAGCGCAAATTGTATGATTCTTGGATCGGCTGTACTGGTTATTTGTCCAAATTGCGCCGAGTTGATATTCAGCACAGGATTACTAAATTCGGTGTGATTAAAGATATTAAAGAATTCTGCTCTAAATTCCATGTTCACCCGCTCACGTATCAAAGGAGTGCTTTTGGCGATAGCAAAATCTGCATTAAACCTGCCGGGACCTCTCAGGAAATTCCTGGGGTAACTTCCATAAGTCCTGAGTGCCGGATTAGTTAGCGTGTTCTCAGCATTAGGATCTAACCCATTTGTGTTGATATTGGTGGGATTAAAGAAGAAGTTCCCTTTATTTCCATTAATAGTCTGTAGCGTGTGAGGGTCAAAGATTGCCACGGTTCCAACGAGGTTGGGTCGAATAATGTCGCCATCCCCTGCACCGGATGGACCCGGCTCACCGCTGTCGGAAGCAAAATCGCCTCCTGCAAATATGTCCAACGGAAATCCCGTGTGGTAGGTAAGGATAGGATACACGCTCCATCCCTGAGTAACTAAATGCGGCCCAGAGGAAAACGCATGATCAAAAGGTAAATCCCAGCCTCCACTGAATGTTACGCGATGCCGGACGTCAAAGTCGGATGAGGCACGAAACAGCTTCGTGTTATACGCAGGTACTTGGCTGTTTACATTCCGGAAACCTGAAGCTGTGTCGATTGAATGAGCATACGTATAGCCAACGGTGTAATACATGCTTCCAAGCGGGCCTTCTTTGGAGAGTTGCTTGGTCAGGCTCATCTGCAAGCTATTATACGTGCCGTTCGCTACATTCTGGAAAGTATCCAGAAATGTGAAATTTCCGACCCCGCCATTTGGTTGTAAATCCAGAGTACGAACCAGATTCGGATTACCTAATACAAATGGATTTGAATCAACCAAAGCCGTGAGCTTGTGCGAGGAGCTTCCAACATAGCTGGCTTCTAAAACCAAGTTGTTGGCCAGTTGCCTTTGAATACTGAGATTATATTGATAAATGTAAGGAGTTCTTAGATGTGGGTCTACGAAGAAGACCCCGTCTCCTCCAAACGGCAAAAATCCGGCAGCTCCAAAATCGATATTAGATGCAGGAGGCTTTGAAGGAAAAGTATTGGGTACGCCTGCAACTACAAACGGTTGGCTTAAATAATTCAGTTCTACAGTTTGTGAGTTCGGCACCACAGGGAATCTCAATGAGGCAAACCCAAAAAATGGAGCCTGTCCATTGAACTGCAAGTTATCCTCACCTTTCAGAATATCGTAAAAAACACCAAACCCACCTCTGACACTAGTTTTTCCGTTATGGAACGGATCCCAGGCAAAGCCAAAACGTGGAGCAAAATCATTTTTGTCAGCGAAGTTAGCTCCTTTAGGCGCATTCGGATCACCAGGGAACAACAGCCCCTCCGGAGCGTTAACAAACCGGGTCGATTGGGCTCCTGGAACTATTGAAAACGACCGACCCTGTGTGTCCAGTTTAGGGGTGTTATATTCGTAGCGAAGCCCAAGGGTCAGAACAAGGTTGTCCCTCACTTTCCATTCATCTTGTCCGAAGAAATAGGTAGATTTACTTCTTATATTTGAAGGGGCCGCACCGAATTGCAGGTAGCTTCTGGGAGCGCCGACAAGGAAATCCAAAAAATCAACGCCTGTACCGGTCCTCGATCCTGTGAAACTGAAAGAGCCGTCAACAAAAAAATCGAAAACAGTATTATCTTGGTAAGGCGAAAAATATCCTCCAAATTTAAAGGTGTGTTTCCCTTTTACCCAAGAAACGGTGTCCGACCAACTAAAAGTGTTATCAACAAGATCCGTCGGTCCTTGTGTGCTGAATCCCAGAGATAATCCAGAATTGAATGATAACACGCTCGGACCCGTCGGGTTATCAGGTGTCACGCCTATTCCTAAATCGGCGGGGGTCGGGAGTTTTGCCGCCGGTACTGATTGCAGGTTGTTGTTCCGCTGAGCGGTAAACCTGAATTCGTTAATCAGAGTCGATGAGAATATCCTTGTATACGAGATATTTGAAAAATACCGGTGATTTGTTGTTGTATCAGGAAATCCTGATACATTGGCCCGAGCAAATGGTATCAGTTGGGGATTGCGAAACGCACCAAGGGTTGTGCTTATCTTATCTTTAGACGTGACATTAAAATCAAAGCGAAGGGTCAATTCGTCATTGTTATTCGAAGCAGATCCCACGGAGTCCAGCACGCCCGTTGAAGATGTAGGTATTAAGTGAGCCGCTATTATTTTTTGCGATACACTATTTATTCTCGTCGGATCCATAATACCTTGAGCAGCCAGAGCAGCGTTCGATTGATAAAAGGGATGCGATGTCAGAAACGACGCCACCGCTGACTGAACGCTTGTCCCCGAAAAATTGCCATTTATTTCTGCTGGTGTAAATACTGTTATATTGCCAGTGGTCTGCGTATCAACCAGCCGTTGCCCCTGGTAACCAGCGAAGAAGAAGAACCTGTCTTTTCCATTAATTACATGTGGAATGTCGATTGGACCACCTACAGTAAAGCCGAATTGATTGCGCTTCAGTGTATCCCTTGATACACCGTTAGCATTATTGAAAAATGTATTGGCATTCAGTGCATCGTTACGCAAAAATTCAAAGGCGCTTCCGTGGAATTGATTTGTTCCGGATTTTGTAACAACACTGATGATTCCGCCTCCGTTACGACCATATTCCGCCGTGTAATTACTGGTCAAGATGCGAAATTCAGCAATCGTATCGGGGTTAGGGTTGTAAACAACGCCGTTGCTTAGCAAGTTATTATTGTTGCCGCCGTCAAGGAGGAATGTTACCGAATCCGCTTTTCCGCCAGAAATGTTGAAGGTTCCTGCACCACCTCCATTCGGGTTTGTCTCAACCACTCCAGGCTGCAACTTGGCCAGATCCAAAACATTGCGTCCGTTCAACGGCATATCGACAATTGGCCTGCTTGTAACTGAATTCCCTAAAGTAGGATTCACTGTTTCAACATCCGCCGCCTGCGCAGAAACCTCGATTTGTTCGCTCGCGCCGCCTACCTGCATTGATAAGTCCACGCGCAGGGACTGATTAATCTGAAGTTTTTGATCGGAACTCAGTGTTCTTTTGAAACCCTCTTTCTCAACACTTACTTTGTAGCTGCCAATAGGCAACAAAAGGATTTCAAAGTGACCATCTTTGTCGGTGACTGCACTCCGTGAAACCTGAGTTGCACTGTTGATAACTGTAACTTTCGCCCCAGCGATTACAGCGCCTTGTTGATCGGTTATTGTCCCTATAATATTACCGGTTGCATCTTGCGAAAACGCGTAACTCACAGAGACAAGCATTAATAAAAACGAGCATAAGATCAGACTTATTGTTTCTCTCATTGATTCTCTCCGCTTCATTTAATCCTCCACCTCCGTAAACTATTGGCCCACTGTCGGCAGTCACATTATTTCTGTAGTCGCCGTAAAGCGTTGGACTTTGGGCATTTGTAATCGGTCATTTGGCGCTGCAAGATCTAGCGAGTTCGGACTAATCAGAAATTAAACTTCTAAATCCAATTAAACTTGCCAATGTTTGAGACGTTCAAAACCAAAATTGAACAAAGAATCTGCTTATTTGTTTATTGCTGAAATAAAGAAAAAAACTCAGACCGTTCTTTAATAGGCAAATTTTATACCTCCAGCTGGCGTCTAAAATCCTTCTTATTAACAGTAACTTACAAATACGAGCGTCAGATGCCGGAGCCTTCATATCCAAATAAATGAATTTCAATCCAAAAATTCGTCAATGAAAGTTGATGGCTGGACGAGCGTCTGATCTTCAAATCCTGTTGAAGCAAACGATGAGTTATGGGATTCAGCTTTTAGCTCTTGTGAGTATCCTGTTTCGAGGCCTCTCCGTCAGTTAACCGCAAGGCATTACCATACTCTCCAGGGCCGCCCCAGTCGAATTCCGTCACATAGATTCCTGGACCCAACTTTCTAATTCGAACTGATTAACTGTGCTAATCGATCAACAATGGTTTATGAGTGATGGCACGGTGTCGCTGGTCACCTTCATAATCTGACGGTTCCTGTTGCGATGGCTCATCAAGTTATTGGCTCAGATAGGCATTCGGACGCCCTTAAAGTGTTGCGTTGCGAGACAGTTCCGAAGAGGAACTTTTCCAGAACCACGGTATCTAATTCATCAAAGGAGCGGGGCCGGACATGGCGCTTCCTCCTCCTATCCTTCCAAGCTATTTTCGGAGGATATGGAAATGTTTCGAAAGCTTATAGTTTCTGCCATTCTTGTCATCGGAATGAGTTGCTCTGCAGGCCACATATTCCGGTCTGTTTATGCTCAAGACAGCTCACAATATGAGACTCAATCGACTGGACCTGACTTCTGCTATTATCCGTGGTACCGTCGGATGAATGCGGCGGGACTCATGGTTCTTATAACATTGGGATCATTATTTGTTGGCTCTGTCATAACTTCATTCAAGCTGCTCTTCACAATCTCCAATGCAAAGATTCATTTTCTGAAAAACCAATTCGACCGTCTTGCAAAGCTGCGAAAGCGAAAGTTAATTTAAGAACACCCGAATTATTCGGCTTTTCCCATCTCGCTGCTTCTGGACTAATCCGTCTGTTTATTGTAAAAACGGGCTTAAGGAGAATGATGAATGCTAACCCCTGCCAGCCCAACGAAGACTGAAGAAGCATCCGTGGGAGTTAAGAGCTTTGCCGATTACATTCGGACCAGGCTTAAACCATTGGAACAGACGAATGGCGCTGAGGCCGCCTGCCGCGAATACGCTGATACTTTAAGTAGCGAAGCCAAACAGAAGTTCGGTCCTGGCGCAATTCCCGTTCGTTGGGAAGCCGTCGCGAGATGGGCCGCCGGACAGGCATTACCAGAGGGTCAGCATTTGGCCGTACTCGCCGCCGATCTTCGACAGCCAGTCGGCTATATGACTTTGCTGGTTCATTACGAACGCGAACAGAATCCGGAAGCAAAAAGGTATCTGTTCGATCTTCTCGGCGACCGAAGCCTTATGGAAGGTGAAAGCGATTGGCGAACCCGTAAGCCTGAACAAGTCATCGAAGCTCTATTCTCGCGACTGGGTGAGGAAAAGCTGAAAGTTCTGACTCGCCATCTGATGGTGCGCTACCTGGGTTACATTGCCGATCTGCTTGTTCGCAACGAGAAATAACGGTTGCCATTTATGGCCGAGTCGGACATTGAGTCAGCATTAGTGGTTCGTCGTCTCAAAAACGATCTTTCCCCTTCCGATTATTTGAATAACTTCCAGCGGTCTTCCGGCCAGTTGCGCTATTTGTGGAACGGCCACGACGTACCTTCCGACCTGAAAACAAGTTTCGCGGTCAACTGGACGCCTGAATATCTATACACCTGCTTTGAATGCAACTATACCGTTCTAAACGTCAACTCGGCGCCGCAAACAACAGAAAAAACTATCGGGCTTTGGGATTGTGATGTAGTCGAGATATTCATTGCTCCTAACCCTGGAGATCCGAATCGTTATCTTGAAATTGAAGTCTCACCTTTAGGTGAGTGGGTAGATGTCGAGCTCCACATAGAGAAGCGACAGCGCTCATCAAACTGGCAATGGCATTCCAATGTTGAGGCCGCCTGCGCAATTGACAATGCCAACAAGATCTGGCGTACGGCGTTCAGGATACCCAGCGAAAATCTGTTTGGCGCTTCCATTAATGAAGGCCAGGAGTGCCTGGGGAACTTCTATAGATGCGATGGAACAGAACCCGCTCGCAATTACATAACGTGGCGACCCACAATGACGCCGGAGCCGAATTTTCACGTTCCAGAGCGATTCGGAAAGTTTCGTTTTGTGGATGATTTTGGTGACTGATTACTGGTGAAGCGCTTCTTTAGCCATTTGACGAATACGCTCGTCGGAATCGTTCAGCGCGTGCTTTAAGCCGTCCCGCGATCGACTGGTGTTCGCATCGCGAAGCCCGAGTACCGCAGCCTTTCGCACCTGAAATTGTTCGTTGTCCAGCGCGTGAATCAATCCTTCAACAGCGCGATCTGATGAATCCGATCCGTGAACGCGTCTGGCAAGAGAATCTACGGCAGATCTTGCGACGTCTTCGTCAGAGCTATCGAGAGCGTGAATTAGTCCTTCGGTGGCGCGCTCAGATGAAGAAGAGGAAAGCCCGTTTACCGCCTTGCGACGAACGGAAGTCGAGCTGTTGTCCAGCGCATGAACCAAGCCCTCGACTGCTCTTGTGCCGACCTCATCGTTGTTGACTCGTCCGGCCAGGGCATCAACAGCAATCTCTCGCACTTCTCGGTCGGAATTGTCCAACGCCTGAACCAGTCCTTCAGTAGCACGCTCAGACTTAACACCAGCAAGGTGTCTGGCAGCAGCAACTCGTTCCTCTTTTACAGAAGAGTTGAGCTTGTTAATGGACGCTTCGATCGATCCCTGGCTTGCGTTTGTTGCTAGAGCCGAAGAAATAATGATTAATGTAGCCGCCAGCGATGAAAAGAGGATGAGCCGTTTCTTTAAGTTGAGAAATACCACCTTGTGGGACGCTTTATTAATCATCACATTACCTCACAAAACTGCCTTGTCACCGCGTTCGATCAGGCCGCACTCGGCACGAACGTTCCGTAAAGGGCTGCCTGGACTCGTCCAACAATCTCTTGCTCCACTTCCTGGAGAGTCCCGTTCAACGTGCATCCTGCTGCATTACGATGACCACCGCCATTGTAACCTTCGGCAATCTTGGCAACGTTCAGCTTGCCCTTTGACCGCAGACTAATTCGAAATTCCTGTTCCTTCATCTGCTTCAGGAAAATCACAACTTCGATTTCAGTCACTGACAAAGGATAGTTGACGATTCCATCAGCTTCGTCTTCGCTGGCTCCTGTCTCGACCATTGCTTCCTGTGTCAGTGCGATCCAGGCGATCCGGCCAGTTTCGTCGCGTTGCAATGTAGAAAGCGCGAGTCCCAGCAATTTGATCTTGCTATAGCGGTTTGAATAAAAGATATCCTGCGAAACCTGCGCAGGCTCGACGCCTTTTTTAACCAGTTCGCTGGCGACCTTGAATGTTCGTTCCGTCGTATTCGAATAATGAAATGATCCGGTGTCAGTGAGAACGGCCGCATAGACGCACTGCGCGATCTCTTTTGTGACAGAAACGCCAAGAGCTTTCGAAAGGTTATAGATCATTTCGCCTACGGCCGAGGCGGTCGAATCAATCCAGTTAATTGAGCCAAAAAGAGCTGTGGTCGAATGATGATCTATATTGACTACAAACTGTTTTTCGAGGCCGATTAAACCCGGTCGGTCGATGTCACTGCACTCAATTACAAAGACTGCGTCGTACTCTTTAAGCAACTCTGGGCCGGTGACAACATCATCCGCGCCTGGCAGCTTTGAATAGGCATGCGGCACAGCATCGCGCATAAAAACTGTCACATCTTTGTTAAGGCTGCGAAGCACCCAGTAAAGGGCAAGCGAGGAACCAAGGCTGTCACCGTCGGGGCGTTTGTGGGAAGTAATCAGAAACTGGCTCTTGTTCTCAATGAGCTCGATAACCTGACTTAGCATATCTCGTTATAGAGAGGATCGTCGGTCTTCAATGTCCGTTTGGAACGATCCATTCCTTTCCATAGTCACTCTAACGCTGTACTGCGATATTCGCAGACGAGAGCGCAAGTACCCGTGGTTATATTCATATTCGTCAAAGAGCAAAAGAGAGATTATCGGTAAATCCCGGCTATTCCACGAACTGTTCAATAGAACCTTCCCGAGTACAAAATTACAATCGCCTTAATTTACCGCGGCTGGCGATTGCTTTATTGAACCACTACAATCTCGTCGCATCTCTGGGTTGGACGGCTACCGACGTTAACAGCAATTCGGAGCTTATTTCGATTATTTACGTTATCGGTTAGTTGCCCAAACCAAATATTTGAATCGATCAGGATTCAGGTTCGTCTTCTGCCGAGGAGGCGGATGAATCATCGGCCACATCCATTCGAGCAGCTTCTTCCTTCAACAACTCCTCGATACGGGCGCCACGTTCAATCGAGTGGTCATATAAAAAACTTAACTGTGGAGTATAGCGCAAACGCAGGCGGGCTCCAAGTTCTCTGCGAACAAATCCGGCGGCATGGTTGAGGGCGTCAAGCGACTTTACCCTGTCCTCTTCAGAACCCATCAAGCTGATAAAAACCTTCGCGTTTTTCAGGTCGGGCGATACCTCGACATCTGTAACGGTAACGAAACCGATACGATCATCGTTCAGCTCGTATTCGACTATCGAGCTGACTTCCTGTCTCAGTTGTTCTGCAATTCTAATTGGACGTCTTCCATCCATAACTACTTGCCAACTACTCGCCAAAAAATCGAAGGCGGAACCGCTGAAGTTCAGCGTTGTAGCTGTTCTTCGGCCTTCCGCCTCAGAAATGAAGTTTTACAGTGTGGTTGGTGCGACCTCTTCGTGAGTGTAAGCCTCGATAATGTCTCCGACTTTAACATCCTGGAATCGATCCAGCAGTATGCCGCATTCAAAACCGGTTTTGACTTCGCTGACATCATCTTTGAATCGTCTGAGCCCAGCAATCTTGGTTTCCTGAACTACCACGTTATCGCGGATCAACCGGGCCTCAGCATTGCGCTTGATGCTGCCGTCAAGCACAAGGCTGCCGGCAATGGTTCCGACTTTCGGAACTCGAATCGGATTGCGGACTTCGGCGCGGCCGAGCACCACTTCATGTCTGGTCTTGTCCAGCATTCCGATCATCGCATCGCGAATCTCCTGCTCCATCTTGTAAATGATCGAGTGGAGTCGAATGTCGATGTTCTCGCGTTCTGCCAGCTCTCTTGCTCGTTGTTCAGGCCGGATATTGAAACCGATGATCAAAACAGCGTGTGTTGTGTCCAGCGATG
>DASRDY010000098.1:0-7152 GCA_035652355.1 Blastocatellia bacterium | reverse complement strand
TATCGGGCATTGGTTCGGTCGTAACTTACACAGGCTTTGGAGCGCCACTGAGTTATGTAAACAAGTTGCAGGAATCCGATTCTGCGAGGGAGATCGAACTTGCTTTGCGCTACAAACAGGAGCAAAAAGATTGGAAGGCTTTGCAACAGTTTATGGCTGTATCGCACTGAACCCGGAAGTTAAATCGCTATTTCCTTTTTAGCTGAACCAACGGCTGGATTTCAATCTTTGCGGGCGTCTTGCTGCTGGGACAGTTCCCGCATCCTGATTCGCATGAGGAACCAGAGCGTTTCGCGCTGAACGCTCGAAGACGTCTCACCGCCTGAGCACCGACATACAATGCGGCCGCGGCGACAATCAATATAACGATTATGGTTTGCCAGTCGACCATATTAACCGAACCCTAAAAGATGCCCGCCCTGATATGTAATCAGCGATCCCAGATACGCCAGCACCAGCATATAACCGATCATAAACAACGGCCAGCGCCACGAATTCGTCTCTCGCCGGACAACAGCAACGGTGGACATGCACTGACAAGCCAGAACGAAAAAGACCATCAGCGACAGCGCAACCAGTGGTGTCCACGCCGGAGTGCCATCAGGACGTTTGGCGTCACGGACAGCGGCAATCAGCGAAGTAGATGCTTCTTTTGATTCAGACGGTCCGACGTTGTAGACGATGCTCAATGTAGAGACCAGGGTTTCTCTCGCGGCGAACGACGAGATTAATCCGATTCCGATTTTCCAATCAAATCCAAGCGGTTTAATAGCGGGCTCGATCAATCGACCAATTTGACCGGCATAACTATGTTGTATTCGCTCAGCCGATTCATTCGCGCCTTGTGAAGGATCCGCATCAGCAGATGTTGTCTGTCCGCTTCGCGGAAATGCGGCCAGAGCCCACAGTAATATCGAGATCGCCATGATCACGGTTCCCGCTCTTTTAACGAACAATCCCGCTCGCGTTAACATGGTGTGGCCGACGTTCACCAGTCCGGGGACCCGATATGGCGGAAGCTCCATTACGAACGGTGGAGGCGGCGCTTTCAGTATCGTGCGTTTTAATATAAAGGCGACCACAATGGCGACGCTAATGCCCAGCAGGTACATCCCCATAATGATCAACGCGCCGACCGAAAGGAATCCAAAGACCTTTTGAGTCGAGAAAAAGGCCGCGATCATCAATGTATATACCGGTAGTCGGGCGGAACAGCTCATAAACGGCGCGATCATTATCGTGGCCAATCGATCCTTTGGATTCTCTATTGTGCGCGTCGACATAATGCCGGGAATTGCGCAGGCAAAGCTGCTGAGCAGCGGCATAAAAGCCTTGCCGTGGAGTCCGACTCCGCGCATTAAACGATCCATAATGACTGCCGCGCGTGCCATATATCCGCTGTCCTCAAGAATTGAGATGAACAAGAATAAGAGCAGAATCTGAGGCAGGAATACCATAACTCCGCCGACACCGGCGATGACCCCATCGACTAGCAGGTCAACCAAGAGTCCCGGCGCCATGTGTGCGCGAATCAATCCGCCAAGCGATGCGAATCCGTGATCGATCAGATCCATGGGAACTCTGGACCAGGAAAAGATCGTCTGAAAAACAAGCAGCATTACCGCGACAAGAATTACCGGACCTAATATTTTGTGCGTGATGACCGCATCGATCCTGTTAGTGGCCGATGAAAGTTTGGCCTCGCCTTTTTTGTCCAGAGCGTCCTCAACGACCCGCTCTATCCATTTATAGCGGGCTATCATTGGTTCCTGCCACCAGTGTGGATTAATTTCAGCCAATCTCTCGCGAGCAGCTTTTACCGCATTACGTCGAGTGGTTTCAGAAGGTAAATGGTCTGTAAACAGATCACGTGCCGCGGCCTCACGATCTCCGCTGTCCAGAGCGGCAAGCGCTTCAATCTCCTGCTCAACCTCCTTCGACAGACGAAAACTACATCCTGGTCCTTCACTGTTAGCCGCTTTGATAACCGCACTTGATAACTTGTCTATTCCGCGCTTCTGCTTTGCCACAACGGGAATAACGGGAACGCCCAGGCCAACGCTTAGCTTTTCTGCATCAATGGCCACACCCATCTTCTCTGTCAGATCAATCATCGTCAGCGCGATGATCACCGGACGGCCATACTCCAGCAGTTGTGTCACCAAGTAGAGATTGCGCTCGAGGTTGGTGGCATCTACGGCCACCACAATGACATCCGGTCGCGCGACATCCTCTACGCCACCGACCAAAACGTCGCGAGCGATCTGCTCGTCAAGGGATGCCGCGTCCAGGCTATAAAGACCAGGTAAATCGATGAGTCGGGCACCGGGAAGTTCAGGCGATAACGTCCAGCATCCTTCTTTGCGTTCGACCGTGACACCCGGATAATTCGCGACTTTTTGGCGCATTCCAGTCAACGCGTTGAAAAGACTGGTCTTCCCTGCATTGGGATTACCGGCGAGAGCGACAGTTAACTGTCTGGGTGCTGATGATGTCGGAGGAGAGACCTGCGTAATCGTTGAAGAAATAGAGCTATTCATGAGACCTGACCACCGAGCTAAGCTCGCCTTTCCTGTTAAGCGCTGGCCGCTACGGTAATCATTTTGGCCTCGCCCTGTCGCAGGGCAAGAAAGTAATTTCGAATTGAAACCACAATCGGATCACCCAATGGCGCTGTCCTTACAACTTTGATCGGAGCTCCTGGCACGACGCCCATTTCCATTAAACGACGGGCGATTGCCCCAGTACCACCGACTCGGACGACTCTGGTTTCAACATCGAAAGGAATTGAATCTAAAGAAGACGTTTTAATTGAGGGATCGGAATTATTCATATCAGTACAAAACCACGACAGAATTTTTGTTAAATATTAGAGCACAAGCATTTATACGACTGAGGCGAGTGTTTCAGATTCTCAGCCTCGCGTAAGTCCCCATCCAAGAAAACCAATTATAATCAAAATGAAAATAATTTTCAATTTCATTTTCGGCGTTTTTAGCAAAAATCTTTAAATTTTTTGAGAAGGTGAAATTTCGGGGCTATAAAATGACTCAGGCAGTGGAAAATCCCACTGCCTGAGAAAGTGTTTGAATTTTAGCGGCAACAGGCGGGCAGCCTGTTGTACGGCTACTGCAAAGTAGCGCTAGTGGACAACGAAACTGGCGATCCGGGTTTGAGCCTGGGAATCGTCGAAGGTGCGTTTGCCTTGTCCAGTTGATCATTCAGTTCCGGAGCCGATTTGGTGATGATGTCGTTGATCGTCGCAACTGCGCGAGTCAACTCGTCGGTGGCTTCCTTCAATCCCTGGCGAGAGGCGCCGGATGGTAACGAAGTCGACTGCTCTGCTGCGCGACTTGCCTGGGCTAACTGATTCGAAGCCTGCCCTACTTTCTGCTGCAGCTCGCGAATCTTTTGTGACAAAGCTTCGGCCGATTTCTTCACATTGGCAGAGAGCTCTTTGTTTTCATTAATAGCCTTCATTGTCGAAGACATCTGACTTTCCAACTGGCTGACGGCACTAACCACCGGAGCGGTTCTGAATTGCAGACGGTAAGCTTCCATTACGAAGTCCGTCAAAGTCGCTCGGTCGGCTTCGTCGATTCGGGCCTCAGCATCCGGTCTAACGGTTAAAGTCGCGGTCTGTTCTTTGCCATCGACAGTAACCTTAACAAGGTATTCACCAGGAGGAACAACAGGACCGCCGAATCCGAAACGGCCGCCTCCTCCACCACCTCCGCCGGCGCGGCTTTCGCCGCCACCACCGTGGTTACCGGGAATTGTGTTGGATTCGATTTGACGGTCGCCGCCTTGACCACGGCCTCCACCGCCTGCACCGCGACCTCCACCACCGCCACCTGCCGGCGCTCCGCCTGCGGCTTCATTCTGGCCGGGCTGTTCTCCACCACCGCCGCCAAAGTTGCCGAAACCACCACCGAATCCGTTCGGACGCGGAGGAGCATTCATCTGCAGATTCCACTGAACGCGATTTAATCCGGCTTCTTTAGTTCCCGGAATGTCTCGAAGCTTTTCACCGCGAATGTTATAGATCGCGATTCTTACATCGCCGCTAGGTGCATTCTTAAGGTAGTAGTCAATTGAAGTACCAAACGGGCGATTCGCTCCGACATAGGTGTTCGATGCCAGGAAACCTTTGTGATCATTCGGAATGTATTCAGTTGTCGCGGTAGGATTGAACAGATGAAAGTCCTGAGCCATCACATCCGAGTTCATCTGTTCCAGCGGAGCGATATCCATTATGAAGACTCCGCGACCGTGCGTTGCCAGAATCATTTCGTGATCGCGAGGATGAATCTGGATGTCGTGAACCGGAACGTTCGGCAATCCGTTGTCGAGCCTCACCCAGCCATCACCGCGAGTGGTCGAAACATACAGCGCGTTTTCAGTGCCCAGGAACAACAGGTTCTGATTATACGGGTCTTCTCTCAGCACGCGTGCCGGAACCTGCGGCAGTCCCTGTGATATCGAGCGCCATGTCCTGCCCTGATCGGTTGTCATATAGACGTATGCGTTGTAATCATCGTCTCTGTGGTTATCGAATACCGCATAAGCGGTGTTTGCATCGAAGCGCGAAGCTTCAATCCGATTGACGTAGGCATTCTTCGGGAGCCCGGGGAATCGGCTCGTAATGTTCGTCCAGTTCACGCCGCCGTCGGCGCTCATCTGAACGTTACCGTCATCAGTACCGAAATAGAGCAAGCCGGCCCTCGCGGGAGATTCCACCATTGCGGTTCCATTGCTGACAGACGCAATGCCATCATTTCGCGAAAGTGTTTTATCGCTGGGCAGCTCACCCATGATCGGCATCTTGTCGCGATCCCACTGCTTGGTCAGATCAGGGCTGATTGCTTCCCAATTGTCGCCGCGATCGAATGATCGCCAGAGCTTGTTTCCCGCCAGATAAATCTCCTTCGAATCGAAGGGAGAGATGACGATGGGACTCGTCCAGTTGTAACGGTTAGCAGGCTCACCGGGCTTGGCGGCAGGAGGCCGTATGCTCTTGCGCTCGCCGGTCTTTGTATCGTATCGGACGATATTTCCGTCCTGAGTATCTGTGTAGATTGTCGTCGGATCGTTCGGATCAACCACCGCATACATTCCGTCGCCTCCGACAAGCTGGAACCAATCATCATTCAGAATACCGACTCTGTGATGAGTTACCGCAGGGCCACCCCACGTGTAGTTGTCCTGCAAGCCGATGTAAACGTTGTAAGGATCCTGCATGTCATAGGTGACAGTGTATGGTTCGGCAGCAATGAAATTGTTTATATAATTCCACGTTGTGCCGCCATCGAACGACATGACCATTCCGCCATCGTTCCCGTCGATGATGTAATCAGGATTTTTTGGATTGATCCACATTGCGTGGTGATCAGAGTGAGTTCCGTTACCGACATTCCTGGCTGTTCTGCCCGCATCGGTGCTCATCGTAATGTTCAATCCACCGAAAAAGAGACGATCCGGATTGCTGGGGTCAACTCTGATCAGGCTGAAATACATCGGCCGATAATCGTTGTTGCCCATCTTTTTCCAGGTTGCGCCTTTGTCGTCCGAGCGGAAAACTCCGCCGTCCATCGATATGTCTGCGCCGCCACCGCGACGCCCACCAGCGGCTTCCGGTCTCGGAGTTGTATTTTCTTTATACTCAACCAGCGCATAAACGATGTTCGGGTTGCTGCGGCTGATATCCATTCCGACCCGACCCATTTCGTTTGTCGGCAGACCATTTGTCAGCTTAGTCCAGGTCTTGCCAGCATCGGTGGTCTTGTAAATAGCGCTGCCGGGACCGCCGCCATTGTAGTTGTACACTTTTCTCAATCGCTGATATGAAGCAGCGTAGAGGGTGTTATTGTCGGAAGGGTCCATTACAAGCTCGGTAAACCCGGTGTTTTCGTCAATATATTTGATATTGGTCCAGGTCTGACCGCCGTCTGTCGTTTTGAACAAACCGCGCTCTTTGTTCGGTCCCCACAGATGACCCATCGCGGCGACATAAACGATGTTCGGGTCTTTTGGATCGATGACTACGTGACCGATGTGATGGGTGTCTTTCAGACCCATGTTCTTCCAGGTCTTACCGCCATCGGTAGATTTGTACACGCCATCGCCCCACGAAGAGCTCTGTCGATTGTTGTTTTCTCCAGTACCAACCCATACGATGTCAGGATTGCTCTGCGACACGGCGACATCGCCTATAGAGATCATTCCTTCGTGGTCGAAGACAGGTTCCCAGGTCGTACCGTTGTTGACAGTCTTCCAGACACCGCCACCGGCTGATCCTACATATATAATCCGTGGATTGCTTTCGACGACCGCGAAAGCATCAACGCGACCGCCCATAATTGCAGGACCGATGGTGCGCCATCTCAGCGCCTTCAGGACCGATTCATTTACCTGCATTCCGACCGCGGCGTGACTCGGAATCGTGAATGGAATAATCGAAAACGCTAGACACAAGAGAACCAGCTTGCGAAAGCGAGTAGACAAAGGTCTCATAGCCCTATTGACCTTCCTTTTTATTTTGAAATATTAGAAAAGAGTTGTACCGAGGATCATGCCATAAATGGCTGGCCTTTTCAAAAAAACATACTATTGTGCTGCGTATTTTGCACCTTAGCCGGGCTACGGTTTGTGCGGCGCAGGCTTTCGCTCCCAGCGATGCTTCCGCAGCTCCTGCATCAATGTTGAGTCCAGCTTTTTGCCGTCACTGGCGGCGATATTCGAACGGACGTTTTGGGGTTTCCGCATGCCAGGTATGATCGTGCTGACTGCTGGATGTTCCAGGATAAACCGCAACGCCAACTCAGGCATCGTCATACCTGACGGAACAATCTTTCTTAGCGACTCAGCCCGGTCAACGCTTTGCGACAGATTCGGCTCTGAAAAATAGAGATTGCGAAAATCGCCAGTGGGCCATTTGCTGTCTTTAGTCAGATTGCCCGTCAATGTGCCTTCGTCGAAGGGAACCCTGGCAATAACCGCGATATCCAATTCCTGGCATACAGGAAAGAGTTCGTCTTCAGGATTCTGGTCAAAGACGTTATAGACAACCTGTACCGCGTCAATCAGCCCCGTGCGAAGAGTCTGAACAGCATTGGTCGGCTCCCAGCGATTTATGCTGACACCCATTGCGCG
>DASRDY010000097.1:0-27197 GCA_035652355.1 Blastocatellia bacterium | reverse complement strand
AGGGTCACGCTCCTGCTCGACCATCGGCATTATCAATCGTGCTCGACAATACCCTGGAATGGTTCAGCGCTCAGAGTTTTCTGGAGTTGCATCCCATCGAACAGGCGTCGCTTGTCCACTCGCGCTTCATCGATGTTCAATTTTTCGCGGCGGAAAATACGAGACTAGCCAGGTTCGCGGCAAGCTATTATCTGATCAGGGCAGATCTGCCTCCGCTGATTATCTTCACAGGTCGAGATAAATATAAAGCCGCGCTTCATCAGGCGATCCTGATGAATACGCAGCCACTGATAAATCTGTTTGCCGAATCAACGGAAAGAATTATTTCTCAGCTGTTGGAAATCGCGAACAAAGAAGCTTGATCAGTGTTTCTTTGCTGATGGCTTACTGGCCGCGGCACTATCGGTTCGAACCATCCGCCATTTGCCTTTGTCATCTTTCGAAACTTCATAGTGAGCTTCTTCAGAGTCTCCGTTTTTGTCCAGCAAGGTCATAGTCACGTTGCTGACACCGTTTTTGTCGGTTTCTACTCGTAACGGAGTCTTTCCGCGAATGTCGGATTGAACGAAGATTGAATAATAACCGTGTGATTCAGGATCCCACGCGAGAGTGTAGATGCGGTCGAAATCGGCTTCGGAATCACTGCTGCCGATCTTCTTCTCGAGAATCAGATAATTTTTAACTTCTCCACTGTCCTTATCTCTCACCATTCCGACTGTGTGCCAGGCGACGAATTTATAGCCGCTGTTCTCGTAGGTTGAAATTTCAACCGGAATAGCGATCTCTACCGATGCGCTGTACACCCATCCTACCCGTGCGACAAAATCCTCCGGCAGACGAACTTCATACCAGGTGTCCATCTTCGGCTTATCTATGTCTTTGGCCGAATCTTTTCCTTTCAGTCCCTTACTCTTTACACTTTTGGTAGAAGTGTCGATTGGCTTCGTATCCTTGACACTAGTGTCTTTCGGCGTGTCTTTGCTCTTCGGCGTGGGCGTGCGTCTTTTATCGATGATTTCAAATTTGGTGTCGCGAGGAATCATAAAAACTACGTTCGAATCATTTTCGCGGCTCGGATCCAAACGCAGGTTTGCATCCTGCTTTAATTTGCCTGATGCCTGTGCCGGGATACCTTTTACTGAGTTTTCCAAAGTCTTTGCTTTGGCAACCATACTCTCGCTTATGATATCTTTTTTATCAAGCCAGCCCTCGATCTGATTCGTCGATTCGGAACGGACTTTGAGAAGAGTTCCCTGCTCGCCGATTATGGTCACCTTGTCACCGCGTTTGAGCTCGCCCGCGTTGCCCTGAACACGAGCAGTCGATTGTCGCAATTGTACGCGCTCCGGAGAGACGACACCTTTCCCTATTGCGGTCGTCTGTCGACAGGCAGTCGAACAAAGGCAACCAGACAAAAACAATAAGGACAAATAAATTCCGCGTTTGTACATAAAAATTATCCTTGCCCTCCTGCGGTCATTCAGAACCGAGAATTAAACCATTCGACGGGCAATCAGGTCCATCAGGGTCGATAATGTGATCAACTAGGAGGCTAACGCCTCATTATACCGTACCCCCTTTATGTTCGTCATCCGCAAAACTTGCCTCTAACATTTTTGAAATTCATCTCGTGTTAGCTATGTGTCCGTTCTGAAACTGCACGTGCGTACCAATTCGGCGTTTCGTAACATCACTTGTTCACCGCAGGCGCATATTTCAACTTCAGAGCCTATCCTCAATGATTTGTATTCGTTATGAGTAATTTAGGCGACAAAACGCCACGGCATAATTGTTGCGCTCAGATGATCGACCTTTCAATTGAATGCTTCGTAAAACACGAAGTTTATTGAAAGAAATTGAGAGTGCAGGTTGACTGTTATGAAGAGAGTGCAAACAAACTATAGCGTTATTGGTCGCATCGGTGGTTTTATTCTTTTGCTACTGGTTGCGGCTACGCCGATCATTCCTCAAAAATCTTTGCAGGGAAAATATCCCAGCGCGGTTATCAACGGAGTGGTTACAAACACAGGCAACGAAACTCTAACTATGAAGACGGCGCAAGGCGCGCGACAGGTTGTTCTTACTGACGAGACAAACATCCTTCGCGACGATGTAGAGTTCTCGATTGCAAATATCGATAAAGCGGTATTGCCGGCTTCAAGCATAAAGGTCGGCAGCAAGCTGGAAGTGATTGGTCAATATAAAGACGGAAGATACATAGCGGGGATCGTCACCGTGATTTCAGCGGATCAGAGATTTAACGGCATTGTAGCAAGCAACAAATGATTTCCTGATGATCCCCTTCACGCGCCGCACGCGTCCCAGTCCCCAACTTATAATTACGCGTGCGGCCATTGATTTTCGTTGCGCGTGAACGGGAATGCCGGTCATCTTGACGATGACCGGCATTGCTGATCGACGGCCAATCCAGAATTTCCAGTTAACCGATTACATGAATTCGGTCAGCCTGTACTTCTTGATTTTGTTATAGAGACGCGGTCTGTAAATTCCCAGCATCGATGCTGCCGCTTGTTTGTTACCTTCGGTTCTTTGCAGCGTCTTCAAAATAACCAGGCGCTCTATCTCCGCAAGCGTCATATTCGGCGGAATATAGAATTCGTTATCCGTCGTCTGACCTTCGACTTTTTCGAATGGCAAATCTGCCGCACTGATCTGTTTGCCCTTCGAAAGCAACACAGCTCGCTCAATCGCGTTTTCCAGCTCGCGAACGTTGCCCGGCCAGGAATGCGCAAACAGCCTGGAATAGGCATCCTGTGTAATGCCAGTAACCGGCTTGTTATATTTATGAGCAAACACCTGCAGGAAATGATCCGCAAGAAGTTGAATATCTTCGGACCGCTCGCGCAGTGGGGGCACTTCGATTGTGATCGTACTGATTCGATAATAAAGATCATCGCGCAACATTCCGTCTCGAACTGCCTCTTCAGGTTTACGATTGGTCGAGCAGATCAACCGGAAGTTAACTTCGATTCCTTTATCACTGCCCAGTCTTCTATACACGCGCTCCTGGAGAACGCGCAGCAGTTTTGGCTGCAACTCGATGGGCATCTCAGCGATTTCATCCAGTAGCAATGATCCGCCATTTGCAAGACCGATCAATCCATCTTTGTCACGCGTAGCACCGGTAAATGCGCCTTTCGTATGACCGAACAACTCCGATTCGATCAGTTCTCGTGGCAGCGCCGCACAGTTGACTTTGATAAAAGGTTTCCGGTCGCGCAACGAATTATAATGAATGGCGTTAGCGATCAATTCTTTGCCGGTTCCCGATCCACCGATGATCAGAATGTTTGCGTCAGATTTGGCAACGCTCTCGATCACTTCGAAAATGTCCTGCATTACTTTGCTTTTGCCGACAATGTCGAAGTAGGAATCCGGCTGGCGCAATTGATGGCGCATCTGCTCGTTTTCGCGCATCAACTGGCGGCGCTCAAGAGCACGACTGACAAGCTCGAGCAGGCTTTCGGGCTCAAATGGCTTCTCCACGAAAAAGAATGCCCCGGCCTTCGTCGCTTCGACGGCTTTGGTGACGGAACCATACCCGGTAATGATGATTACTTCCGCCTGCGGAGTCACCCTTTTTATTTCACGCAATAACTCCAATCCGTCTCTATCTGGCAATTGAAGATCGGCGATGACAACGTCGAAATCGTTCTCTTCAACAAGATGGAAACCCGCCGATGCAGTCAATGCCGTTCGAACATCGTAACCTTGCTCACCAAGCACCATCCTGAGTCCGTCCACTACGGCCGGCTCATCATCTATTACCAATATTTTAAAGTGCTTTTTCACTGTTCTTCTCCCTGTCGAAATTGTCCGACCTGTTCTGTAATCGTGCCTACGATGGTAATCATTTTGTCGATGACATCGATAAGCTCCGCATCACCTGCAAGCCGTTTCTTGAGAAAGTTTGTATAAAGCTTCAAACCCCCAAGCTGATTTTTAATGTCGTGCTGAATTCGGCGGATTTTCTCTGTCGTGAGACCGCCGGGGTACATGGCATTGTTGCTAACCGCCAGAACGTAGCTGGCAGAGTCACTGTTATTGCCACCAGGGAGAGGCGTTGATCCGGAATACAAGGGCAGAAATTGCATAGTGAAATTTCCGCCCTTGAAAACGCTGTTTGATCGTCTTTCAACTGCATCGTTCAGCCAGTCCTGCAAGCCCGGCACATTTGCGAATAGAGCAGAGGCGTCGTGCGACGAGTCGTTCTCGCATCCTACAATAGATCTGAAGCCCTCATTTATAGCTTTGAATTTGAAATCGCCCCCTATAACTGCGACTCCGCAATCAGTGGAACGCGTTACCGACTCTGCCATTAAAGTTTCCTCTACTTTTCTTATAGGTTGTGCCATCGCTTGCCGATCTATGGGTTAGCCGCTCTCACGTTGGCAATGTCAACATGAAATTGTTCAGCGATCGCGGTCATATCCTGACGAAGCTGTGACCATCGTTTGTATACCTCGTCAGAGACTCCAACCGCTCCTATTAATCGATCGACATCAGAAAATTCCTTCAATAAACCTTCGGCGCCGCCTCGCATGCTTGCGCTGCGATTTGGCTGACCCGTCAGTTTGCTGTCCAGTCTTGCGAAGAGCTTTGCCGAATTGGAAAAGTTCTCAAGCGAAAACAGCAACTGTATCTGGTCTTCCGTATATGCTCGTGACGGATCGAACTCGCTTACAGTCCGGCTGGTCATGCCAAGGTCCGCACGGTAGCTGCCCAGAATGTCCAGAGATTGCTGCTCTACGTCCGCAAGCTTCCTGGTCCAATTTACGTTGTCCTTGTACTCTGAATCTATTTTTACTGTAATCGTCTCAGGATCAGAGCCGTGAATAACGACTCTTCTTACGCGGGTAAGATCGCCTGTCACTATAGTGTCTACTGTCAATCGCTGGATGACCTGTGATGCCATCCCTTCCGGAGCAAGTCCCCGGGCATAAATATCCAGGGTATCATCGTTAATCGCGTTGTCGGCAAATACTCGCCAGCCACCGGTATTCACTTCCGTGAGAATTGTTACTCTGATGTTTCCTTCAGAGGTTCGTTGGGCAGAAGCGTTGATAACACGGACTAGAACCGGGCCACCGTTTCTTACTGTCCCACGATCATTACCAGAATTATCATTATTATTTGTCTGGCTTGGCGGCGGAGGCGGTGGATTGTCTCTGTCACGATCCCGGTCTCGATCTTTGTCCCGATCCAGCCCAAGCTCGTGAACAGTCGCCGCGTCCAGTTGGCCCGTCTCTTCAAGATTCCGTGAATGCTGGAAATCGCGTATGGCGGCACGAGTTCGGCGTCCGGTCAATCCGTCGATCTCGCCGTCATAGAACCCCTTGTCCGTCAATACCTGCTGAGCGCGCCGGACCAGCTCGCGAGATGAATAGTTGATGGTCGGAGCACCCGGTGCGTTTGATTCAACGTTCAGTGGTCGCAACAGACGCATTCCGAATTCTGTTCCGGGCGGGACTTTGGCCTCGTTGCCTTTCATTAATAGAACGGCGGCCGTTCCCATCGCAGCGCCGGATGCCGCGCCCGCAGCCGCGCCCCTGCCGCCGCCAGAGATTGCGCCGATAACCGCGCCAACTCCCGCGCCTCCTCCGATAAAGACGACGCTGCGGTCTTCGGTATCTTCTCCTTTGACGTGCCCCTCTTCGTCGACCTGCTGCTTTTGATCCACGGATCGAACGGCAGTCAACGTGCCCTGGACAGTAAATGAGCGCCCGTCGGGAAGCTGAACAGAGTCGAAATCAATTCCGATTGTTCCGGACTTGCTCATCCGCTTCGCTCTGGTAACTGATATAACCCGGCCCTCAATTGTGGCGCCGGCCGGAATTACGACTCGTCCGTCCTGTGTAATCGGGTCAGTCAGGCTCGCTTTAAAATGGTCTCCGACCCTGGACGTTTCCGAGCTCAGACCGGTCTCCATCCGGAGATGAAAAACGGTTCCCTCAGGCACGGTCAGACGACCCGCAGCCGTTACCGAAACTGCGACTAACAGAGCGGTGACCAGAGTATTCGTCACTAACCACGCATACTTCTTCATTATTGCTCCTCCGTATTAGCTAACTTCATCGTCGCTCTTCCCTAACGCTGAATCATACTTCGATTTTTTTGTGTGTGGTTAGATGACTTCCGCCCTCATTTGGCAACCTGTGTGCCACCAAAGCCTGATTTTTTCTTCGCCAAATCAGCACGGTTTCCGACAAACCATAGTCTCATAGTGAAACACAGCCGTCCTGAGGCTTAAAACTACGTAAGGAAATGATTCAAATTAGCCTCGCGTGAGCCATCTTCACCCGAATCAGCCTCAAAGCGAGTCAATTATAGTCGCAGAGACCGTTCGAAAACAGAGCACTCCTGTACCAATAAGCGACAAGCGGTGCACAAATCCTTGCTTGAGGAGCAGACTGCAATGGATTAAGCGGTTAACGATGAAAGCTGTGAAAGGTGCTCAGGTTATTATGATTTTCATAGAGGTCGATTAAAAAACCGCGGGTGCTGTGATTGGTTTTTGTACGTCGTGCTATAATGCTGGCGTTTAACACTGGTTTTACCCCCAAGTCAGGAAATAAATCAAATGGCAAAGCAGAAGACTATATTGCTGGTCGAGGATTACGAAGGCTTCAGGAATTCATTGAAGCAATTACTCGAGCTTGAGGGTTACGAGGTTTCTGAAGCGGTAACCGGAGAAGAAGCGGTAGAACAAGCTGCACGAAACAAACCTGATATGATTCTAATGGACCTGACTCTGCCCGGGATGAGCGGACTTTCGGCAGCAAAGCAGATCAGACAAATTCCTGAGCTGAAGCAAGCACCTATCATCGCACTCTCAGCATTCGATGCCGAGGATTTTAGCGAAGACGCCATCGGGGCAGGATGCAACGAATACGTCACAAAGCCGGTTGATTTTGATCAGCTGACTCGATTGCTGACGAAGTTTCTCGGATAGAAATCGCGGCCAGTCAGCGGTTTGCGGCGGATTAATTTCCCTACAAATCTTTCCCCCAGATTAGTGAAACACCGGCCTGTTCGGCGCAGACGCTGAATGATAAACTTGTGGTGCGCTTGAATCAGCGTGCCAATTGGATTCGAATTCAACATCCAGGCAGCAGTCCCAAGGAAGTGCAAGGTATACAGCAAAAACGCCTATTTGCCAGACCGGCGCAGGTCGATTTAGACATATCATGAAGTTACGCAGTTTTAATGACCGCAAGGGGTCTACCCTTAAACCAATATTCTCATTTATCTTTACAATCCTTCTGTTAGCTGCACCCGGCGTTGTCGCAGCAAAGGATAACCCTCTTTCGCCAAAGGATCGGGTGAAAGTATTCGACCAGGTTTGGCGAGACATCAACGAGAATTATTACTCTGACAAATTCAACGGCGTCGATTGGAGCAAGGCGTATCAGCGATATAGACCGCAGATTGAAGCCGCGCGCGACGACCAGGAATTTTACGCGATCCTGCGAAAAATGGTTGGCGAATTGCACGACACTCACACACGAGTGCACACTCCGGAAGAACGCGCGTACCGAGAGCACAAACAAGGCGTGACGGTCGGCGTAAGACTTTATGAGATCGAGGGCAAGCCGACCGTGATATATGTCGCACGACAATCGGAAGCAGAAGAGCAAGGCGTTAAACCGGGAATGCAGGTCCTGGCTATTGATGGTGTCGACATTGCCCAGAGAGTGGTCAAGACCAGGGATTTACTGGGCGCTATGTCATCCGACAGAGCGCTTGAAACTTCAGTCTACGGACGTTTGTTGCGGGGCGAACCGGGATCAATAGTCAGCATAAGACTGCAAGGATTGGATGGTCGCATCTTTACCGTTTCGCTGAAGCGCCGGATCGTCGATGCAGCGGCGCAGGTTACTTACAAACGCCTGGAAGGCGGATTTGGATACATCAAACTCACGGCCTGGGAATCGCCCGCTGATTTCCAATTTGCCGCCGCTATGACCGAGTTGCGCGATGCTCCTGGGTTGATTATCGATCTTCGCGGCAATGGAGGCGGTGAGGCCGGAATAGTGTTTAAGATCGCCAGTATGTTCTTCAAGGAACGCATAAGCCTCGGCAAATTTATTACTCGTGGCGGCAGAGTTTCAGAGACTTTTTCCACGCCTCACAAAGAGAATGTGTATGACGGTCCAGTGACGATCCTTGTCGACGAAATTTCCGCAAGTGGTTCTGAGCTATTCGCCGGGGTTATGCAGGAGTATGGCCGTGCTCGAGTGATCGGCCGCGAGAGTTGCGGATGCCTGCTGGTTATTCAGAATCTGAGGAAACTGCGCGGCGGCGGCGAGTTGACCGTTAGTGAACTTGATGTGCAAACCCCAAAAGGAAAGCGCCTGGAAGGTGACGGCGTGATTCCCGATCAAGTAGTTCCTCTGACGCGTAACGATTTGATGAATGGTCGCGACGCGGTAATGGAAGCTGCGGTACGTAAATTAATCGCTGAGGCGCATTCTAACAAGAGCGAAAAGAACGTTCAGCGCGTTCAAACCCCAACCGAAAAACCATAATAGATTCCGGATGGCTTCTAATAATATCCGTCGGCTTCAGCCCGCGTGTTCCGGTACCTCCAGAGTGTCTGGCTTCTGCAGCTTTTCGGTCTTTGGATCAAGGGTAGTCGTTTCACCTGGCGCGTGAATCGGAGCGGTCTTACGTACGCGTCCCTTGCCGCCGCTGGGCGTCGGCGATGGCGTCTCGACCGAATCCATAACGGGAGGCGCTTGACGCAGATTCTGCTCGAATTCCTCGCGTAATTCCGCTGTCGCGCGCGCCTTCATTATTATCGATTCATCCTCACCCTCGTCGGCTTCGTATCCGTGTTTCGCAACCGCCAACGAGTATTCCTTATTGGCCGCGTCAAGATCGCCTTTCGCGTATAGAGCACGTCCCAAAGCCTGGTGGGCTTCCAGATAGGCGCCGTGTCTCTGTTCGATTGCCTTCCTGTAACTGTCGATAGCTCCATCGATGTCCATTGACCGCGACAGGGCCAAACCCAGATTGTAGTGAGCTTCGGGATACATCCCATTTCGCTGCTTGATAGCCTCGCGAAACGCATCCATTGCCGCGAACATGTCGGGCACTCTCATCAGCATCAGGCCGAGTTGGAATTGCGCCTCAGGGAATGAGCCGGCTTGTTGCTCAATCGCGAGTCGAAACTCGTTGATCGCGTCCCGATATTCGCCGCGCCTTGCCAGCGCCACGCCCAGCTGGTAATGCGCACGCGGATACTGATTTCCGCGCTGCTGAATCGCCAAACGAATTTCAGAGATCGCTTCTTCGGATGATCCAAGATCATCGAGCGCACGGCCCAAATCGTGATGAGCCTCCGGAAAATTATCGCCGCTTTGTTCAATCGCAAGTCGGAATTCAGGTACTGAATCCGCGACTCGACCGCTGTCATACAATGCGAGCCCAAGGCTGCGATGCGCCTGCGGATCGGTGCCCTGGCGAAGCTCTATCGCCTTGCGGAATTGTTCTACAGCTTCGTCAAGCTTTCCTTTGCCGTACAATGCCAGCCCGAGATCGTGGAACGCATCGGGATTCTCGTCGCCGTGCGCAATAGCCTGACCATACAGGCTGAGCGCGGAATCCAGTTCACCCTTTCTTGCGAGGGCGTTACCCAAATTCCGATAGGCGTCGGCATACTCATCGCCCGCCAGCTTGATCGCCTCCTGGTAAGCGCTGATTGCTTCGTCAATCTCTCCCCGAGAGTAGTATGCGTTACCAAGGTTATAGAACGCCTCGGGATATTTGCCGTTGCGCTGCTCAATCGCTTTGCGAAAGGCGTTGATCGCATCATCGGCCCATCCAAGGTCATAAAGCGCCGTGCCGAGGTTTAGATATGCCCTTGGGAACCTGCCGTTCTGCTGATCGATAGCCAGGTTAAAGGCCTCGACCGCATCTTCTATTTCGCCCACATCATAAAGGGCAACGCCAAGATCGTGATGAGCCTGCGGGAAAGTCGGCTGCTGTTTGACCGCTACTCGATAAGAAGCGATTGCTTCCTGCAGATCACCAACATCATACAAGACGCGTCCGAGGTTATGATGCGCTACCGGGAATTCCGCTTTCTGATCGATGGCCGCCCTGAATGAGGCAACTGCTCCTTCCAGATCGCCAGCGTCGCGCAACGCCTGACCAAGTCCTTGCTGCGCTTCCGGGAAACTGCCGCCGCGTTGTTCGATAGCCGTGCGATACGCCCTTGCCGCCTCATCGAGCTCTGTTCGGTCATAAAGTGCTTTGCCGAGGCTGTAATATGCCTCCGGGAATTTGGGATTCTGCTGTATTGAACGTTCGATCTCGGATATTGCTCCGTCCAGATCTCCACTGTCGTAGAGAGCGCAGCCCAGACTGTAGTGCGCCCAGGCAAATTCGTCGTTCAGCGAAATCGCGTTTCGCAGTTCGACAATTGCTTCGTCGATCTTTCCGGCTTCGTATAGGACCTCACCAAGGCTGTAACTGGCTGCCGCGTAATTTGGTCTCTGTTTCAGAGCATCTCTGAACGACTTTGCGGCGGGCTCAAGTTTCTTCAACCGAGCTAACGTCAACCCGAGGCTGTAATGAGCTTCTGGAAACTCGCCATTGCGTAAGCGGATTGCGCTGCGATAAGCAGACTCGGCATCATTGAGCTGTCCTTTTGAAACGTACGCAGTGCCAAGGCTATATTGCGCTTCAGGGAAACCGTCGGGACGCTGATCGATTGCTTTCTTGTACGCATCAATGGCGTTATCCAGCTCGCCACTGCTAAAATAGGCGAGACCGAGATCGTGATAGGCTTCGGCAAATTTGCCGCTGCGCTGTTCGATTCCCTCTTTGAATGCCTTGATAGCTTCCTGCAGGTCGCCTTTGGTATACAGCGCGCGACCCAAGCTTCGATACGCTTTCGGGAAGCTGGGATTCTGCTTGATCGCGGTCCGGAACTCCCCAATGGCATCTTCCAAACGACCGCTGTGATAGAGCGCGAGACCCAGATTGTGGTGAGCCTTGGCGAAATCGTCACCGCGCTGTTTTAATGCAACGCGATATGCGGTGATTGCCTCATCAAGACGTCCCAGGGTATAAAGCGCATAACCGAGATCGTGATGGGCTTCGGGAAAATTTGGATTCTGACTAATTGCGCTGCGGAAAGCTTCGACCGCGGGAACAATCTCGTCGGCCATCATTCGTGTTCTTCCTAATTGGAAGAATGCATCAGGATAATTGCCGCCGCGCCGATCTATTGCTTTCTCGAATGAATGAATAGCGCCGCTCAGGTCACCCTTGTTGTAAAGCGCCATACCCAAATCGTAATGAGCGCGCGGGAAACGGTCGTTTTGCTCTAACGCAGTCTGGAATGCTTTAATCGCATCGTCGGTCTGGCCTTTTGTTACTAGCGCAACACCCAAGCTGTGATAAGCCCACGGCGAAACGCCGCCCCGCTGGTCGATGGCGGTCCTGAAACTGGAGATCGAATCTTCGACGCGACCTCGCGCCAGCAGCGCCCTGCCAAGATCGAGATAGGCATCGGGATTGATAGGCTGTTGTTTGATGGCAGTCGAAAGCTCTGCAATTGCGTCATCGAGTTGACCGCGACTTACCAGCGTTCTGCCCAGCAGGTAATGCGCCGTGGGGAAATTGCCGCCGCGTTGCTCAATGGCGGTTTGGAACGATTGAATGGCGTCTCCCATTTCGCCGGCGCTGTAATATGCTCGACCCAGTTCCAGGTACGCTTCCGGGTGATTGCCTTTGTGTTGATCGATTGCTTTTCTGAAAGCAGCAATAGCCCGAGTCAGATCGCCTTTGCTGGCTAGAGCCAATGCAAGATGATAATAGGCTTTCGGGAAATCTCCATTGCGTTGCTCGATAGCGATGCGATGCGCGTTGATCGCCTCGTCGAGCTCGCCTTTGCGAGCCAGAGCCAGACCCAGATTGTGATAGGCCCACGGATGAACGCCACCTCGCTGTTCTATTGTGCGGCGATAGGCCGTTATCGCTTCGTCAAGCTCGCCTTTACGCGCAAGGGTTAAGCCCAGATTGTAATATGCGTCAGCGAATTCAGGTTGCTGATGAATGGCCGTCTTGTAGGCATTCAAAGCGCTGTCGATGTCGCCGCTGTCGGCAAGCGCCCGGGCGAGATGATAGTACGCGCGCGGAAAATTACCGTGACGCAATTCTATCGCGCGGTTTATGTAAAGGACAGCGTCTTCTAACTCGCCTTTGTTGTAAAGACCAAGACCCCAATCCAGACACTGCTGTGCTGTCTGGGCCGATTGATTTTCAGGCATGGCACCTCCGCCCGCATTTCACTCAGTTAACTTATGAATCTGGCGCGTGGGGACTACTTCTCTGGGAACCCGCAATCCCTCTCTCAGCTAATTATAAGCGCGAACAAGGCTGAATGAAAAGTCTCGTAAAAAGGTATATTTAGGCAGTATGAATAACCGTAACTTTCAGTTTCGGGCAATCTATGAAACAAGGCTTAGCATAACTTCCGTGCCGCGCTGAGCCTCTAATAATCTTTGGGCAGACCCTTTTGGCACTGCTATTTCCAGAAAACCGGAACTGCCAAAATATGCGAACAGCTCATTTGCGGCCGCTCCGGCAAAATGCGTCGCGAACTTTGCGATGGGCTTGTTGTTTACCATCATTCTTAACCCACGACTTAATGATGCGGAAGGAGCTTCGCGCTCAGTCAGATTGGTAATGCAGTTGCCAAACCGGTCGACATGAACGACGTGGCCCTGCACTTGCGTTCCGTTGACGCGAGGCTGTGGCAACGTGAATTTCGTGTAATCTTTTATTTCTTCTCCCATCTTGCTGGGCTCGATCCCCTTGGCCAGCCAGGCCGCGCAGGGTCCGAAGATATCTCTACCGTGAAACGTATTGCTGACCGGCTGTCGATAATAATGGGTCGATGACAAGTGAATAACGCGATTGACGTTTTCAGTTTGATAGATGTAACTGAAGATACCGTTATCAGGACCAATGAAGTTGTACCGGTCGGTCATCACCAGTATCGGTCGTCTGGCCGAACCGACTCCGGGATCGACAACGGCGACGTGAATCGTCCACAAGGGAAAAGTATCGTAGGCGCACCTGAGTGTAAATGCGCCTGCGTAAATATCCTGAGCCGTAATCTGATGCGTCAGATCTACAATCTCTACACCAGGATTGATAGAGATAATCGCTCCCTTCATCGCGCCGACGTAATAGTCGGTCGTGCCGAAATCGGTCAGGAGCGTAATCAGTGGCTGTCGCTGCTCTGCCATTTAATCCAAGTCTGGGAATAGCTATTAACGCAAGCTGGTTAGCTTGCGCTAACTTTACTTGCCCTTGCCGCCGGTACGGATTACAAGCTGAGTACCGGTAGGAAATTCCATATCTTTGCCTTTGCCAGCAAGAACGGTCGTTGTTCCGACTGCAGCGCCAACGCCAGCTCCGATAGCAGCGCCTTTACCGCCGCCAATCAACCCACCAATCAAAGCTCCGGCTCCTGCGCCACCGCCGATTTTTACGGCGTTCCTCTTCTTTACGGATTTGGCCTTTACGTGTCCCTCATTATCGACGCCGCCAGCATCGACGACATCATAAACTTCTTCGATCTGTGCCTGCATCTTTCCCTGCGCGCCAGTGCCATTGTTTAAGGTGATTGTGTCAAAAGCAAGTGAGAGTTCCGACGAACCTCCGGCGTGCGCTGCAGGTTTGATCTTTGCGATATGGCCTTCGACGATCGCGTCCTTAAAGTCGTTCGGCTCCATCACATGAGCCGTAAATTTATCTCCTTCCTTGTTGTCCTTGGTGGTGATCGACGAAAGCAATTCAACGCGCATCCGCAGGTTTTCCGGTAGTTTCACCGGAGGTTGATTCGCTGCCTGACCGTCGCCACCCTGACCTTGCTGTTTCGCACTGAGCGTTAACGATAAAAGTAGCCCCAGACAGAGGCTGATGATCACAGAATGCAGAGAGAGCCTTCTCATAAGCCGTTCCTCCTCGACAAGCCAAAAGATTTCCTGGTGTTTTTTTAAGCTCTTAAGCCAAGTTCCATACTGATATTATCAATATCAAGAGAACTTCCTCACAAAGTGTCCCACGACAAGCAAGATAATACCATGAATTCTGTCCAGAGTTTGATGCTTGGCCTGGCTTTAAAGTGACTTTTATTGCCTTTTTTCACGTTGCGAACCATATCAGGACGGCATACCTAACGGGTCAACGATGTTGATTTTGATCGGTAGTAGCGCATTCGTCCCGATTGCGTGCCTACACGAACGAACATGTTTCAATAAAACCACCCAACCGACAGACTGCGCAATCGGGACGAATGCGCTACGAGAAGCCACCCTCTCCTTATTGATTGAGTGCTAGCACGTACCTCCGGAATATTGAGCTTGAAAATGATGGTCGGGGTTGCCATCATGAGCCTTGGCAAACATATATCCTGAATTCAGCGATTTAATGGAAAAGGCCATACAAAGAAGAGTTTATCTTGACACCAGCGCGACGACTCCGGTCGATCCTGATGTGATCGACGCGATGATGCCGTTTTTTCGCCAGGAGTTCGGTAACGCCTCGTCAATTCACACATTTGGACAAACTGCCAAAGCGGCAATCGATAAGGCTCGAAAACAGGTCGCGGCATTGATAGGTTGCACATCTAGCGAGATAACCTTTGTCAGCGGCGGAACTGAAGCAGACAATCTGGCAATCAAAGGGATAGCCGAAGCCAACAAACAATACGGTAACCACATTATCACGTCGCGAATCGAACATCCTGCCGTGCTTAACACCTGCGCTGAATTGGAGCGGCAAGGGTTTGAGGTCACTTACTTATCCGTAAACAAAAGCGGAGCCATCGACATCGACGACCTTCGCCGAGCAACAACTGATCAGACAATTCTAATCACGGTAATGACAGCCAATAACGAGACGGGGGCGATTCAGCCAATCTCCGACGTCGCTGAGGTCGTGCGCGAAATCCGGCAGCAGCGTAAGACGCTCTTCTTCCACACGGATGCGGTGCAGGCAGTCGGGAGGATACCTGTAAACGTGGATGAGCTTGGGGTTGATCTGCTGTCATTATCCGGTCATAAGTTTTATGCGCCAAAGGGGACTGGAGCGCTCTACGTCAGACGTGGCGTAAAACTGAAATCGCAATTGCACGGCGGTCGCCACGAGCGCGACAGACGCGCCGGCACCGAGAGCGTACCGTTGATTGTTGCCCTGGGCAAAGCAGCCGAACTCGCCAAACGTCATCTTGGGGGTCGCCGTCGTCAAATAGGAGAGCTGCGAAATTATCTGGAGTCGGAAATCCTGCGTCGTATTCCAGAAGTTTCAATTAATGGCGACGTACATAATCGTGTGCCAAATCTGACGAATTTGAGTTTCCGCTACGTCGAAGGCGAAGGTCTGTTAATTTCGCTTGATTTGAAAGGAGTAGCAGTTTCGACGGGTTCCGCGTGCTCATCCGGATCGCTTGAGCCATCGCACGTTCTGCTGGCAATGGGACTGACATGCGAAGAAGCTCGCGAGTCGTTGAGATTCAGTCTGGGCAAAGATACGACTCGTGAGGATATCGATTATGTTTTGGAGATCCTGCCGGGAATAGTCGATCGGTTGAGGAAAATGTCACCTCTATATCAAGCTTCAGAACTGGTCGCAGGACATTAATGACATATCACGCATCGTTTGCGGATCATCTTGAAAATCCCCGGAATGTCGGTGAACTGCCCGATGCCTCAATTACTGTTGAGGAACAAAATCCGGCGTGCGGTGATCGGCTGAGATTAAGTCTGAAAGTAGAGAACGATCTCATTACCGATATCAAAATCAAAGCTTATGGTTGCCCGCAGACGTTAGCCGCGGCTTCTGTTATGACTGAATTGGCGGACCATCGTTCAGTAGATGAAGCCCTGCAACTGACCCGACAGCAAATTGCCGATGCTTTGGGCGGTTTGCCTCGAAATAAAATGCATGCTGCCGCGCTGGCAATTGACGCGCTGAACTCTGCCCTGGGAAAATTGACGAATCAATCTAATACCGAACCGGCAGATAACCAGAATCGTAGTTTCTGATTAGAGGTGACTATGCACTGTCCGAACTGTGGAAAGAAAGCTACGCTGGATCAAAAGTATTGCCGTTCCTGCGGAATGACGCTTGACTGGGTATCGCGCTTTTTGACTCAGTACCGCTCCAGCCAACCCGTTCAAACACGCGCCCAAAGAGACAGGCAGATTGCCGGCCAAATGGCGAAGACCTTGTTTTCCGGAGTAGTGATGCTGGTTGCGGGGATGGCTTTATTGGCGGTCGGTAAGGATGGTGCTTTACATTGGCTGGGATTGACGGCAGTTCTCTTCGCTGTGCTAACTGCCGCCTATGCCGTTATTTCTCCGATGTGGAAAGCGGGCGCTGGACGGGATGCAGAAGTTAGAGCCACAAACGAACTTCCTGCTTTAAATCGTGAGTCGTTCACTTTCCTTCCGGAACGACGAGAGCCAGTGCCAGTTCCAAGCGTCACTGAGCCAACTACTGAACTGCTGCCCGTTGGCGGAGTCAATGCGCACCCAAACTCTGGAGAAGATACCACGGCAACACGCTAGCGAGGTTCAGTATGTATTGTCCAAATTGCGGTAAAAAGGGAACTCTGGATCAAAAGTATTGCCGTTCCTGTGGTATGCAATTGGGTTGGGTGTCGCGTTCTCTAGCGCAATTTCAAACCCACGATAGTCAAACCGCCCATAAAAGGACCAGACTGTTGAAGCAAATGGGCAAGACGATCGCCCTGGGGATATTGATGGTAGTGGGGGGTATCGCGATTTGGATCATGCATCGAGGAATACCGGGGCTAATCGGAATCGCAGTAGTCGTAATGGCGGTAATCACTATTGTCTACGCGATAGTCTCAGTTGGGTTGAAAGTTGAACAGGTCGGCAAGCTATCGGTCAAAACAAGCGAACTGGCAGATTCTTCGGTCGGCTCACCGGCTTCTCTGCTGGAAGACCGCGAACCTATCGCCGTACCCAGCGTCACCGAACCTACGACCAAACTGCTGTCAATTGAAAGAAACGATCAATATCCAAAAAACGATTCCGACGACGTCGTCGCGCCAACGCCCTGAGGTTAACGTATACTCTGATGTGCCGCACAAGTTCTAAGCTATACTGCCCGATCTAAATAATCGTGTTTTGATGAGCGTATCTCCCAGAAACAATCTGATCCTCTCTCTGCTGGTTTTAATCGCTGCCATTTGCGCAAGCATCAGCAGTTATCTTTACTTCTCGCGTCTAGGGGTAACCAACATATATGGTGACGGACTCTATCATCTGAATACCGCGAGAAAGATGGTCGATTCCAGTCTGCCGACTCTCTGGGACCGGTATGTTCAATTAGGATCGCCGTGGCTTCCATTGCCGCATTTGTTGATGCTGCCGTTCATCGGTAAGGATTATATGTGGCGAACGGGACTCGCCGGCGGCATCGTTTCGATGATCTCTTTCGTTATCGCCGCGTTTCTGGTTTATAAGCTTGCGCTGGCTTATTACTCTGATCGAACTGAAAACGCGCAAAGGGTCGCTTTAATCTCTGCAGCTATTTTCATTTTCAATCCCAGCAACCTCTATATGCAGACCACGCCGATGACGGAGTTGCCATTTATGGTGATATTCGTCGCGGGAATTTTCGCGCTGCAGATATGGGCAATGAACCAGAAACTTCGATGGTTGATGGCATCGGCGTTTCTGTTAACGTTGGGAACGATTACCAGGTACGAAGGATGGGCCCTCCTTCCGTTTGCCGGTATCACGGTTCTCCTGGCATCAAACAGAATCGGGTGGCGCAAACTGATCGATGGCGGAATCTGGGGAATCATTGCCGCTGTCGGGCCGGTTTACTGGTTCTGGCACAACTGGGCAATTTACGGCAACGCTCTGGAATTCTATAACGGTCCTTATTCGGCTCGCGGAATTTACGGCCGCAGCAACGGAAGTTATGACTGGGTAAACGTCAGTTACCACAGTATCAAAGGCTCGCTGCTGGTCGCAGCGGTAACAGCAATACTCTGCGTAACACTAGCTGTCTTTGTTCTTGGAATAAGCGGCTATATTACGGAGATATACAACCGGTTCGCGTGGCGGCCGGCCAGTCGAAAACGATTTGTAATTGACGCTTACGTCCGGGAGTTTATTGCCAAACGACAGGAGTGGAGCAGATACCTTCCGACTTTCTTATTAATCATTCCATTCTGCTTTCTCGTTTACAGCCTTTATCGAAACGAGATCCAGATCATTCCACTGGCAATGATCTCGCTGTACAACGTGCGATACGGCTTGATGCATTTGATTCCCGCAGCGATTTTTGCCCCCGCCGTAATATTCCTGTGTAACGCAAAGCGACGAGGTATTGTGCTCGCGCTGGTTGGATTGGTTGTCGCGCTGCAATACGGAATTATTGCGCACGATGGACTGCTCAAAATGGAGATAGTTCAGGAACCATTGCGCAACAACGTCAACTCACCTGAATGGCGCAACAAAGAAAAGTTGGATAAATTCCTGCTAGAGCACCCGCCAAAAGCCAATATCCTTATGGAATCCGGCTATCTCGGATCGTCAGTTCTTAAAGGTGGTCTGCAGTTCAGAGACATCATCTATGATGGTGATGCCCGGTTCTATAAGATCGACCGCGAAATCCCATCTGATGTTCAAACCGTCATCATGAAAGATGGTGATTCGCTCTGGCAGAAGTTTCACGATGATCCGGCGTTCAACAAAGAGTTCCATTCCGTTTTCACAAGTCCAGGTAACCCAATCCTTATTGTCTACGAAAGAAAGAACCCGAGTTAACAGCCGGTATTAATCCCCCAGTTATTTGGAACGACGGTTGCCCTTCTCACCAGCGTTTGTCGTAAACACTACGCTATTTGGTAAGTGGCTGTATTTATTCAGTCTGATAGCGAGTTCATTGTGTAGTGTTCCGACACGGGCGACTGCGGCGGTCATTCCACCGCCCGCGGGTTTTGCCACCAATAATACGGGAGATACTGAAATGAAATTTATCAAAAGCATTCTGGCTGCGTCGGCTGGTATGCTGATGCTGACAACGATATCGCTTGCCCAAAACGATCCGGCCATTCACCGCACGAGGGTTGTGACCGATGAAATTACTCCAGTTCAGCGAACCACTCTGGCGATCAGTTATCCGAATGGTCATGATTCGTCAGTTAACATTATCGGAACGTCATTGGCTCCGAGCATAGACGGCAAAGCGAAGGTTGAGCGAAAAGCCGGTAGAACCAATATAAAACTCACAATTGATGGACTGAGAAATCCACAATCGCTGGGTTCTTTCTACACTACTTATGTGTTGTGGGCGATTGCGCCTGAAGGTCAGGCCGACAATCTGGCCGAAATACCGATGCGCGATAAAGCCGATGTCGACGTAACGACGTCGTTTCAAACTTTCGGTTTGATAATCACCGCCGAACCTTATGCGACGGTTAAACTACCGAGTCCTGTTATTGTCGCTGAGAACACCCTTCGTAAAGGAACCGAAGGCGGCATAACCTCGAGCAAGATTGAATATCGCGGAGATCCTGGCACTCTCTACGCCGTTTCGATGCCTGGTTATCCTGCGATTAATGCAGATTACAACACGCCGCTTCTTATCCTTGGCGCTCGTCGATCGGTTGAGATCGCCAAACGTGCCGGAGCTCGCCAGTATGCCGACGGAGACCTTCGCGAAGCTGAAGTCAAATTGGCCGCGCTGGAAAACATCTGGCCGGGCGACCGCAAGGATGAGCGGAAGTACGATGCGATGGCCCACGACGTGATGCGTCTGGCTGAACACGCTCGCGAATTGTCGCTCGACCGAGCCGAAGCTGCTAGGCTTGAAAATGAACGACGAGCCGCTCGGAATACAATCGCTCAAGCGCAAAGCGATGCGGACCGCGCCAGAAGTGAGGCTGAGCAGGCCAGGGCCGAAGCCGACCGATACAAGGCCGAAATGGAACGCGCGCAGCAGGAAACTGAACTCGCTAAACAACGCGTTGCTCAGGCCCAGACCGATGCCGAACGCGAGAAAGCTAATGCCGATTTAGCGAAGGCAGAAGCAGACCAGGCTCGTCTGGAAGCGGAGCAGGCAAAGCGAGATCGCGATAACGCCCAGATGAACCTCTACAAATCCATCTCGGCGATTCTTGAGACCCGGCGCGAAGCGCGTGGATTGATCGTCAATTTGTCGGACGTTCTCTTTGACTTCGACAAAGCGACACTCAAGCCTGGCGCAAGAGAGAAACTGGCCAAACTGACCGGAATCCTGATGGCCTATCCCGGTCCATACAAGCTCCAGATCGAAGGTTACACCGATTCCGTCGGAACACCTGATTATAACCAGAAGCTGTCTGAAGCACGGGCTCAATCGGTTCACGACTTTCTGGTACAGAGCGGTCTTACCGCTGACAGAATCATCGCGACTCGCGGCTTCGGAATGAACAATCCCGTCGCCGATAACAACACGCCGGAAGGCAGACAGATGAATCGTCGTGTTGAGATAATCATCTCTGATACAGAATCGCCAAAGGCAACGATTCAACCGTAGAGACTTGTTCTCCATTAGAATCGAAAGAGCCGCGGGATTAATCCTGCGGCCCTTTTTGATCCAGGGAGAAGGTACAGAAGAATTCTTAATGCTGGCGCGGGCCTTGCCCATCGCGATCGTGATCTCCGCCACGATCTCCGCCGCGGTTTCGGTCGTCCTGAAGAAGCTGTTGCAGCTTTGTCTGCTGCTCAGCCGTTAACACAGCTTTAAGCTGGTTTTGGCTCTGCTCTCGGATTGCCAGATATTTTGGCCTTTCCTCAGCTCGAAGCTGTTGAAACTGATCACGAGTTTTGGACATTATGTCCTTGACTTGTTTTGTCTGATCGTCGCTCAACTGCAATTCCGTGCGCAGACGCTCTACAAACTTGTCCGGTCCACCGGGTCCGCCTGGGCCTCCGGGACCGCCAGGTCCGTGCGGGTGATTGCCTCCGGACTGTGGTGGAGGCGGAACCAGGTGCCTCTTGTTGTAGGCATTCATACCCAGACTGCCGACAATTCCACCCATTAGAAACATAACCAACAGGGCAGCGTATGCCATCAATTTCATTGGCCGTTGTTGATCGTTACTCATTGTTGGTTCTGCCTCCATTGATACCCATCACTGTTGAGAGCACGCTATCGGCAGGTAAATCACCGGTCGAGGTCATTATTGAGCTTTGCCCGTCTGTTCCCACGAGGGATCTATTATATTCCGAGCTGAGACTGATCAGTCCCTGATCATTTTGCCCTACCGATTGCACCTGACCGTTTGGTGAAAATCCGAACGTAAACACCGCAACCATCACCATCACAGCCAGCGCAGCCGGGACCATCCGCCGTGCAATTTGCCAGATCCACGTCCATTCATCCGGCACATTCCGTTTCTCATTAATTGCGGCCATCACTTTGGCCGCAAAGAACGGCGGCACTGCCACTTTTTCATCGCTGTAACTGGAAACCAGTTCCTGCCTGATGTTGGATACCAGCATCAACTGGCTGCAGGCGGAGCACTCTTTCACATGCGCTTTAAAGGCGGAAGACTGATCCTCAGGTTTTCCATCTTTAGCAGCAATAATTAGTTCATTGGCTTCGTTACAGTTCATAGCCCTCTCCTGATTCACACCCTCATCATACTTGTCTTCTAAATGACGACACTATTTACCAGTCAAAACCGGGCGCTTTGTCTTTCGCCCATCCAGCAATCTTCCTAAAGTCTCGCTCAACCGTCGGCGGGCCCGCATTGCTTTCATCTTGATTTTGCCCACCGTCCAGCCAGTCATATCGGCAACTTCGGCCAGCGAATAATCCTCGCCGTCAATCAGGCTCAACACCAGGCGGTCATCGGCCGGCAATGTCGCCAGCAACTTCTCCGCCAGATCGCGTGCGACTTCGCGTCCCTGCTCCATCTTAAACGTCTCTTTAGCCGATTTGGCGACAGCGCCTTCCAGCCAGGTGTCTTCGTCGTCGGTAATGTCTGTAAAAGACATCTCCGGATGACGTTTGCGCCTCCTCAACTCGTCGTAGCACCGGTTAACCGCTATGCGCGCCAGCCAGGCATCGAACCGCTCGCCTTTTCCGTATGACTTCAAAGCGAAATAAGCTTTGACGAACACATCCTGCGCGATCTCTTCGCGCAGATCGGGCTGCTTGAAATACGAGCCAATAATAGAAAAGACGCGCTGGCTGTGGCGGTCCATCAGCTGCTTGTAGGCAGTATCATCACCTTCAAGGGCTGCGGACACCAATTGGTCATCAGTCAATCGTTCTTCTGACACTATAGGCGTTAGCGGTTGCACGCTCTCTTTCTTATCTCGCATGTTGGGTATGAGTCGTGCAACTTGCATCCCAGTTCTCTACGCCTGAGCCGTTAGCTATAAAAACGATGACGAGCTTCCCTGCTCATCACCGGTTATTTATCAAAAACATGCATCCATGCATTTTTATTGAGATCAATTAGCTGCGTTTCTTCTCAACCCGGAGATTATTTTGCACCGAAAATACACCAAAAACGCCATTCGCTGCAATCCCTGCCAGGTTCTTGTCCATCTCGTTCGCAACTATGCCTTCCAGCGTCACATGACCGTTATCAACGATGATGTGTATCGAAGGGTTTGCGCCCATCGAGTATCGGTACAGTCCGCCGGTTGAAAAGATTCGGCGGTAAAGAGCTACTCTGGTCTGATCATCCATTGGTGACAGAGGCAGAACCTCTATATCGTTCACCACGTGATCGACGCCAGGAATTCGCAGAACACTTCGCTCTGCATCGTCTTTTGTAGTGGGGCGCACGACCTGTCCATACAGCGTTACCGTGCTGCCATCTACTTTATAAGCCAGATTGTCAAATACACCGTAATAAGGGAGCATCACCAGTTGATGCCTAACCTGTTCAGTCAGCGGCTTTTGGCTGTCACCGCTTGCGGCCAGCGACGCTACGGTGAGCGAGCTGACCAATCCCATTACCAGAACGATCTTAGTTAAACTCTTTGCTATCTTCCGTGACATTACTTCCTTTTTTATCCTCCCTGCTTCCAGCAGGTTCCTGTAAAGAACCGCGCAACAAAATTTGATCTTCTTGATCTTTGCCGATGTTTTCAATGAACCTTGGCGTCTCTAGCCTGGTTGTTCATTTCCCGTTCATTTGTAAAGACGCTGATATTTGGTGAAAAGTAACGATTGGTTGCATATCGTAGCGCAAGCTGCCAGCTTGCGTCGCCGTGACAGGCGTGACACCATTTCACAAAGTAGCAGGGGTTAGGGTCAGTGCAGAAGTTCCGCCCCCGAACCCCAGTCCCTGTTCCCCGGCCCCCTGCTTCACGTGTGACATCAATTGGCCGAATTTTGATATGGCACCTGCGAGTCACGCCATGTGTCACAGGCCTTACTTATAGAAGCGAAAGAGCTTAGGTCGTAGTGTGACCGGTGTGACACATATATGCCAAATTCGTTTAGACTCGATGTCCGGGATCAGTGGGTAAGAGAGTCGGCTGACAATCTTCTTCCGACCACCGGCCCGGACTCACGACGACTGTTTTGGGCGTGACATCAAATGGCCGAATTCGGCCTTCGGCCTCTCGCACGTCACAGCAGATGTCACAGGGTTTACTGATAGCAACGAAAGAACTTAGCTCGTCCGTGTGACTCCAGTTGGCCAAGTTCCGAGGGCTTTTGATTTTCTGGGGATCGGTCGCCTCACTGAGTGATAAAACAAGGTGTAGTGAATTCTTATCAATTCTAAGACTTGCCCTTCGCTTCTGGAAAACACATTCCGTAATCGTCATCTGCCTTTGCTTCAATTGTAAAATGCAAAGGCTGCGAGGTCAGGCTATTCGTCCACAAATACCCTTTCTGATCAAATCTTGTACGGAAGCTTGGAATCAGATCTTCCGAATATTTCCAGGTCGATATCGTGACGTCAAGCACATGTGATCCGGGAGAGATAATGTATCGCGAGCGGCGGATTTTGAAAAATATAAACATGGTGGTCTGAGAAACGAACGACTCCCCCGGCTTCAAAACTACAAAACCGGTATCGTCGGGTGGATTAGGCTTTTGCCTGGGGTTCACGATCATATCAGTTATGTCCCTGGCGCAATCGAATTCAGATTTCCCAGAAGCAAGCAACCGCTCGGTTTTGCCTATCCTGTGGTTTTGTATGTGAACATCGGTTCTATCCAGCACGATGTCATTGTTACCGGTATTGAGGTAAGTTAGGTGAAGTCCTAATTTGATCTGTTCGACAGAAAAGTCTCTGCAGTATTCTTTCTTGAGAATACCTGCTTTGAGCGTTAACGATGTGCCGCTTTCTCGCTGGTCAGGACTCACCGTGGTCTGGTTTTGATCACGATATGCCAGAACCCCCGTTGAGACGAAACTCAACAAGGCACAAAGTGACACGATAAAACCCAACCTCATATGCTTCCCAATCCTGGTACGCGGTTGCCCTATCTTCCGCCACAGCCGATGCCTATATCAAATTCTTGCTCAACTTTTTGACAAACTGCGATCGCCTTTTTCCTATCACCAAATTCCCGAAATAAGGGATAATAAACCATGTTATACGTGCGCCCTGATCTTGACTCAATTATTATGTACTCTTCATCAAGTGCGATTGTTTGATTTTTCCACTCTGAAAGACTAAAGACGGGACCGACCCCATGATCTGATAAAAAACTTACAAGCTCAGGCCAACCGCTCTTGGGAGGGTTCAAGACGATCCTCTGCATGATCAGATTTCCGTGGCGATCCTCTGCACCCCTATTATTAACAACTTTCGCATCAATAAAAAAAGCTTTATGTCCTTTATTTGAACTAACCAAAACGAAGCATCGAGGAACCGCCCAGCCGAACGCCACCCAAATTCTAATTTCAGTTTTCGCATTAATCTTGGCGTCACGCAGACTTTGCAGTCCAAGATCTAGTGATTCCTGTTTGATGAGTTTAGTGATCCGAGGCTTAAGGATATCATCAAAGAAGCGTGGCGATTCGTCGCTTTGCTTATCCGTTCCAGGTTTATTAGAACTGGTAAAACTGTTTTTCTGCGAATTAACCTGTTTAGGCGATCGAGGTAAGCAACTGGGCAGATAAATAGAGAAACACACCATAGAAGTCAGAAAAATCAGTTTAATTTTTAACACATTCGTTCTCCTATCGATTCGCCGTCAAATAACTCGACGCAGAAATCGTAGCAAGCTAAATGGGGATCATTTATCAAATCAAGCCTCAAATTACCCATAGCTGGTCCTCCAATGGGTCAATGTTATCTTTCAAATTTTGGGCACACAATTTTACCATCGTCGTTATATACTGTTAAATACTTCTTACTTATTAGTACTCCGAGCAGGTGTGAACCCGTTACAACGTTGGCGGCCCCAATGGCGGCATTGTCATAATTCCGCATCACATCGGAGGGATCGCCACCCTTTCCAACGCTGCCTGGCTTGATTCCACCCGTATCAGGATCACGGTCTTGCAATATTTCATCCTTATCAAAGGGATGAGTAACATACGCGTAATGATAAACAGCTCCTCCACCTTTGATCTCGTTTATAATCCAGTCCACAAAATCCCCGCTCATTCCGCTTGCCGCACGACCCCTCTTTTGAAAAATCGCGTTAACAGGCATGCCTGCTGTGTTTCCGATTTGGGAGATACCCAATAATCCGCCCACCTCGTGTTTGTCAGGCGTGCCGTAGCCTGATTTGTTCCACGCATCATCAAGTGCGGCTTTGTTATAAGAATTACCTAATAGTTCCTCTTTAATTCCTTTACATAAATCGGATAGCTGACCGGTTTTTTTCGGCCTCTGACCTTTGGTTTGTCCTTCTAAATCAAATGAAACCGACCCATCATAGACTGTATAACTGACCGACATATAACTAGTCCCGTCATACTGCCGTAGCCCCGTGGTATCGGGGTTCGGGTCGTCTTCATCATCCTTCGCAATCTGCAACCAGTTATCGGTATAATGATTTATTGGAAGCGCTACGTGCTCTGTATGATATAAGTCTACAACAACATGTCCGGCTATGGTATCTACAGACCCCCCGGCCACCGTGTTGCCCCCAAAATCCACCATGTAATAATCAAGATTGCCAGCATCCGCCTGTCTTCTGAGTTCCTCAGGCGTATTAGCCATTCCATTTATTTCAAGGCCGCCGCCGCCATCAAACGGATTCCCGCCCTCAACGTACAGGCTACCCGTTATCTCTGAATATGTCGGTGCGGGATCATATGAATAAGGGTTACTCGTTCCCGTCTCCTGTCCCATAGGACTAAGTTCCGTCATCGAACCACTTCCAGTACCGAACATAATATCGACCGTGCTGTGGCTGACAGGATTTGTAACCTGCCAGTCTATAGTGTCATCAGATGGTGTGGGCTTTGCCAAAAGTTCCCCATTTGCGTAGACATATATCTGGTGACCCGAACTCCCATATGTGAGTTCATCGAATATCTTCCCACCCAGTACCGTTGAGCGCAGGTAGTGAGAGGTCATTTCATAGTTGTTGGTATCATCGCTGTTAGCAGTATGCTGCAGGTCGTGATAAACCGAATTTCCGTCCCCGTCATATGTCTGCGTAACCAAATCATCAGTTGGATAGCTCCAAACATCTGACGTTACTCCCTTCCCGGCCGCGTCGTAGGTATAGGTATCAGCCGGGTAGGTGCTTGAACTAGATGTCGTATTGCCCATGGCATCATAGCTATAAAGAGAGGTGCAACGGTTATTGGTGAAAGTGTAAATTGTGGCATCGGCCGAAGGATTACAAAATCTGTTGTGTGCCAACCGCATATTATCCCACTCATCGTAGTGATACGTTTGGTTGTACGGCCCCGAACCCTGATCCCTGACGACCGATCACCGTTTTGGGCGTGACATCAAATGGCCGGATGCTGTCGTTTAAGTTCACTGTCACAACAGGTGTCACAGCGCTACCTATAGACAATAAAGAACTTGCGCTGCTGTGACGGCTGATACTCAATAGAGGCGGCCTCACGGGCGTATAATCGCCCGCGAGAAATATCTTTAAAACAAAGGAGGCCGCTTCTATGGCGTTTTACTGCGGAATCGACTTGAGCGCAAGAGAATCTTCTCTTTGCATTATTGATGA
>DASRDY010000096.1:0-3155 GCA_035652355.1 Blastocatellia bacterium | reverse complement strand
GATTATCCCGACAAAGACGAACAATTCGGCAAAGTGAACACCATTATTTCGAAAGCTGCGGACGGTTCAATGCAGATCCGTTTGGAGCGCTTGCCGGAAATGCCGGAATACTTGAAGCAGGTGATTGAGGAGAATCGTTGAATGAACCGAGTTCCGAGATTCGTGACCCGTGAATCGGACTAGACCAATGGACGCGTCACACAAGGAAAATCGGCGTTCGACCTTCGAAGACTTGGAGGTGTATCAACTTGCGCGCGAATTTCGAAAGGCAATGTATCGCGTCGCGAGGCGATTACCCGACACTGAGAAATTTGCGCTTACAAATCAAATTCGAAGAGCAGCTGTTTCCCTGACGAACAACATCGCGGAAGCACACGGTCGATATCACTACCTCGACCAAACGAAATTCCTCCGTCAAGCTCGCGGCTCGCTGCAAGAATTGATTGACGGTCTTAACGTTTGCTTCGACGAGCAGTATCTGCCAGTCGATGAACTTACGTCGTTGAAGAGCCAGGGCTGGCAAGTACGTCAGCTGATTGACGGGTACGTCCGTTACCTGCGCAATCAAAAGAATTCCATGAACACGGCTTCGGTGCGAGAAATATCGCCAGAGTGTGACAATATTGAGGACATGGACGGCGATTCACGACTCTCGATTGACGAATTACGATGAATGCAACTTTCAAAATCTGGCGAGGCGCTGCAAACCAGGGCGAATTTCGTGATTACACCACGGAAGTGGCCGAGGGGATGGTCGTGCTCGATGCGATACATGATATTCAACGCGCACAAGCCCCGGACCTGGCTTGCCGCTGGAATTGTAAGGCTGGCAAGTGCGGCTCCTGCTCAGCAGAGGTTAACGGACTCCCGAAACTAATGTGCATGACGCGTCTCAGCGACCTGCCACTGGACCGACCGGTAACCATCGAGCCGATGAAAGCTTTTCCAGTTTTGAAAGACCTGGTCACGGACGTTTCCTGGAACTTTCGTGTTAAGAAAACAATCAAACCATTTAATCCGCGACCTCCTGATGCTCCCGATGGCACGTGGCGGATGCAACAGCAGGATATCGATCGTGTGCAGGAGTTCCGTAAATGCATTGAATGCTTTCTTTGTCAGGACGTCTGCCACGTGCTGCGCGATCATCAAATGCATGACAAATTCATTGGCCCGCGGTTCTTGATCCATGTCGCAGCGCTTGAGATGCATCCGCTCGATACGGCGGATCGAATTGAAGAATTGCGAAACAAGCAGGGGATCGGCTATTGCAACATCACCAAGTGTTGCACAAAGGTTTGCCCGGAAAGCATTCAAATCACCGATAACGGCATCATCCCGCTGAAGGAACGGGTAGTGGATGATTTTTATGATCCTTTAGGATGGCTCTGGAGATGGTTGAAGAAGAAGTCGGATGGTTGAAGAGTTGAAGCGATGAAGCGTCGAACCGATTTTACCTCCGCGATTTGGCCGCTTGAACACTTGGACGCTTCAACGCTTTAACCCTTGTCGCAATGAGCGAACTAAAAACTCTCCACAAAGACGCAATTCCTACAGCGCTTGAAAAAGCCGAGCGCTACCGTTTGCTCAACGAACCGGGAGAAGCCGAAAGCATCTGTCTCGATATCCTGCATGTGGACCCTGAAAATCAGGAGGCAATCGTCACGCTGCTCCTCGCCTTGACCGATCGCTTTGAAAAAGGTTACGGCGTCAGCGATACGCAAACCAAGGAGTTGCTCTCCCGGATGAAATCAGCGTACGACCACGCGTATTATTCCGGTATCGTGGCGGAACGCCGCGCAAAGATGAAACTGCGTCAGAATACACCGGACTGCCGGTTTCAAGCGTACGACCTTTTACGTGAGGCTATGGCTTGCTTCGAAAAAGCAGAATCCATTCGGCCTCCGGGATATGACGATCCGATACTGCGGTGGAATACCTGCGCTCGAATCATTGCGAAGAACGGCCTTGTTCCGCGGGAACCGGAAGAGCGCGTCGAATTGCCATTGGAATAGGGAGAAAAGCATCGCAAACCGGTATCCGAGTGGCAATTTTAAGAGCGAAACTGAGGCCCTGACTGTGTTTCTTAACGTGCGTAAATAGTCGCCTAAGCAGCTAGGCTGGACTGCTTTTAAACAGCCAGCTCTATCGAGGCCGAACCGGATCGACGTAGAATTCCTGGGTGCCTTCGACCTGCATCTTGTAGCCAAAGATGCCATGGATTACGACGGCGGCCGGGTGATCGGTTACCTTCGGGCGGAATCGATCGTCAGCATTGGCCTGCTTCCAAACTGTGCCGTCTTCTAACCGAATTATCGTTCTTCCGGTCAATCCATTGAACTGGCCGTCTACGCGACTGACCAGAAGATCCATCTTGGTGCGCGAGGCGGCCGCAGTCGCTTTCTTTGCGGCCGTTTTTTCCGTGACATCGTGGTATCCCTGCAGCCAGGCATTCAATTTTTCCAACTCCGCGGGTGAAAGTTTGCCCAAACCCGCGGCTTTGAACTCACCGGGTGACATTAGATCCTGAATGTTGCCGGACATTTCCTGTGGCTGAGCAAGAATCGGCACCGTCGAGGCAAACATCACGCCAAGGCCGAGAAGTGAGAGTAAACCGTCGCGAACAATATTCATCGCGGCGACGCTATCCGCCGGAAGCCTAACGTCAAGAGCAGTGGCACGATAACGGGACCGGAAGCCGGAGACGGTAAACGGGGCGGTTTTGGCTATGTTTTTAACGCCGACCTCATACTTCAATTACATCAGACAATATATGTCATATAAAATAAAGGGGGAGGTATTTACGGGAGCCATCTTTCCTCCGGCTTTATCCGAATTTCGGACTGTTTCCTACTCCTCATAGGCCGCTTATATTTGCGAACGGACCGGCAGCCTCAAAAAGAGTTTGTCGGACTTCATCGTGAGAAAGGGATCCGTTCAACTCTAGCGTCCAGCCGGGAGTACGCGAATATGGTCAGCCATCGGTGTCCTCGGCATGTGCGCTCTTTTTGTTTTGGTGGCCTTCTTCGCTGGTGCCTTGATTCCTTTAACTGGCGGCAATCACGAATCACCGGACGAATCGTAGAAGAGAAAAGCTTACTGCTCGCTTCTATGGCTGCGGGCAAGAACACTGCAAAATGGCGCAAGCTCGCTTCAAG
>DASRDY010000095.1:0-11156 GCA_035652355.1 Blastocatellia bacterium | reverse complement strand
AGGAGTTGCAGCAACCTGCCGAAGAGGCCCCTGCGGACCAGCCGAAGTACGAGCTGTTGCTGGCGCTTCCATTAGCCGCACCTGCATTTTGCCCCATAAATGTGTTAGCTGTTCCGGTGGAATTGCTCGAACCGGCCAGCGATCCGACAAAAGTGTTGCCATTTGCGGTCAGGTTGTTCAGTCCAGCTCCGTTACCAATGAAGGTGTTGTCCTGACCGGTCGAGTTTTTGAATCCCGCTCCTTGACCAAAGAATGCGTTGTTAATCGCGGTACTGTTTGCTGCTCCCGCATTAGTACCGAAAAACGCATTGAAACTTCCGTTTGTGTTGTTCTGTCCGGCATTCGTGCCAAAGAACGAATTTGCGGTTCCCGTGTCGTTCTTGAATCCCGCGCTGTCGCCGAAGAAAGAGTTGTTCGATGCGGTCGAGTTGAACGCTCCGGCCAGTTCTCCAACAAACGTGTTGCTGCTGCCTGTGGTGTTACTAAAGCCGGCGCTAACACCAACAAAAGTATTGCGGAAACCAGTTGTATTCGATTTTCCTGCCGCATTGCCGATGAATGTAGCGTTACCGCCAGCCGCTTGCATTGAAGAGCCCGCATTGATTCCCAAAAAGGTGTTGGCATTTCCGGCAACCGACAGAACCTGGTTGCCTCCGATGTTGTACTGAGTAGTTGCGTTAACGATATTCAGCGATAATGAACCCGGAATTTGGACCGTTTCGGCAGCAGTGCCGAGAACTATTGTGTGGCTTGCAGAGACCTTTGCTCCGGCTCCGATTGCTGTGGAATTGACCAGACCATCGACTGTTACATCACTCGAATCACCGATTATTGTATTGTTTGAACCCGTGACATTGGTTTGTCCTGCGAGGTTGCCAATAAATGTGTTGCTGCCGGCAGTAGTGTTGTTTAACCCTGCTCCGTTACCTAAGAAGGTATTGTTTTGTCCGGTCGTATTCTTTAATCCGGAGGCCTGACCGAAGAACGAATTGTTAATCGCGGTCGTGTTTGCCGAACCGGAATTAACTCCGAAGAAGGAGTTTGCAGATCCCGTAGTGTTGAGGAACCCCGCGCCGTCGCCGAAAAAGGAATTAAAGGAAGCAGTTGTGTTGAGCGCTCCCGCTAATTCCCCGACAAAGGTATTTGATTGGCCTGAAGTGTTAGAAGTTCCCGCCGAAACGCCAATGAACGTATTTCGAAAACCGGTGTTTGCTGCGCCAGCCGCGTTTCCGACAAAAGTGCTGTTGCTGCCGCCCGTTCCGACTCCGAATCCGACGAAAGTATTTAATGTTCCTTGAGCGCTCAGAAAAGACGATCCACCTATGCTGTAAGATGTTGCACTGTTAATCGCATTTCCCGAGAACGTCCCGCCCGCAGTGCCGTTGCCACTGATGTTGAAGTTGCTGGCCGCCTGCTGCGAAGTTCCGTTTTGAATGTAGTTGGGGCTGCCTGGCAAAGGGGTGCGAGAGTCGCTAAGCCGTGAGTCTGAGGTCTGTACATACTGAGCGGCGGCTACACCCCCAAGCTGTGTCGCATTCGTGGCCGTTGTTGCCGTAGTGGCGGTGGTTGCCGTCGCAGCAGTGTTAGCAGTGGTCGCCGTCGTCGCCGTTGAAGCGGTAGTCGCGGTATCGGCGTTCTGCGCAGATAGAGCTCTGATCGCATACGGAGTTGGTGTAATCGGAACGCGCGGCGAAAGCACCGAAAAAGCTCCGCTGGTGCCGCCGGGCCTGACGCCTATTTCAAGGAACTGCGCACCGTTCGAGGTGAATGCATTCGATCCGAAGTCCAGTTGCACAGTAAAGATGCCGTTGACCACCGGCACATTTACCAGCATCACAGTGTTTCCCTGCTGAACGCCACTTTGCGCCTGATCGAACAGAGCAAACTTGAGGTCAAAACTTCCCGTGGCCGGCGCGCCGTTGTTGCTCAACTGACCTTGATATGTAAACGCAGTTGTCTGCGCTGAGGCGACTATAGATGCGAACAGAATAAGCAAACTGGTAATGACAAGGCGCGACTGCGCTTTAAAAAGATCACGCATGGCAGTTCCTCCGAGTACTCGAGCAATCAGGGTTGTTTAGAACGAATCAGGGCTGTGGCTGGTTACAGAACCAGTCCGAAACACCTTCACTATTAAGATGATGAATAAAATGCAGGGATATTACTTAGGAGGTGAATCAGGTTTCCGACTCCGGCGTGTGTTCGTTTGCAATACAAAACGGTGGAGCCGTCGCGAATCCAATTACAGTCTCACACTCTGTAGTGTTTGCACATCTTTCGAGCTCGCAAAAGAAATCGAGGCATTGGCGTTTGATGGGACTTCCAATAACTCACATATTAGCCGTCTCCTGTCCATCGGTATCTGCCGTTCCGGGAAAACAAAGGTCGCAAGAAAGGCTGCTCGTGGCAGCCTGGCAGAGTATTCACGTCGGATATGTTAATGTGGTTGTTCCAATGGCTGACGTTCCAGGCCATTTACTGAATTCCCGCGGACAATACAATCTGTTAATTGCCCGTGGTTAATACGACTCGGAATCGAGCCTTGCCGCTCATCATTCGGTCGTAGGCTTCACTGGCGCGTTCCAGCGGATAAACCTCATTCATTGACCGCACTCCCGTCAACGAGCTGAACTCCAGCGTGTCCTGCGAATCGATAGCCGTTCCCGAATACCAGGCCATAACCGAATTCTGTTTTCCAATCATCATCATTGGAGAAATCTGCATTGACGGAGCCGCTCCTACGAGAATCATTTTTCCGTTCACGCCCAGACCACCCATCAACGCGCTCATTGCATCACCACTGGTAGCGGTGGCAAGGATGATTTTGGCTCCGCCCATTTTGGTGAGCTCTGCTGCCGCATCGGTCGCTTGACTGTCAATGTAATGCCACGCGCCCAGTTGTTTCGCCAATGGTTCTTTATCCGCGCCTCTCGCAATAGCGACCGTTTTGAATCCCATTTTAGCCGCGAATTGAACTCCGAGATGACCGAGCCCACCGATTCCCAGAATTGCTACCAGATCGCCGCCGCGTGCGCCGCTGTTTCGCAGAGAGTTGTAGGTCGTAACTCCAGCACACATCAAAGGTCCGGCGTCAACAGGTGAAAGCTCTTCGGGAATCATCGCGAGTGTTTCCGCCGGAGCAATCATATAATCCGCATAACCACCGTCGAAATGCAGCGCGGTCACCTTGCCATAAATACACGCAAAGAAATCGCCTCGAAGACAGTTTACGCAATGGCCGCATCGCCCACCGAACCAGCCGACACCAACTCGTTGTCCGGGTTTCCACCAATCGACACCGGGGCCGACGGCATCAACGACGCCGGCGACTTCATGACCCGGAATACGCGGATAGGTTATGCCTGGCATAAGGTTCTCTTTAACGATTGCATCGCTGTGACAGATTCCACAGGCTTGAACTTTGACTCTGACTGTTCCAGGGCCTGGTTCCGGAATGTCGCGTTCGACCATTTGGAATGGGGCATCTGGTTCGGCCACCTGAACGGCTCGCATCTTTGGCATGGTTCCTCCAATAGATTAAGAGTGGCTGTTTAGCTCCGCTGAGGATGCTGGCAGGCCAGACTTGGAATCAGTTTAAAGATAGCACACGGCCCAAAATGAAGGGCCCGGGGTGTAGCCGTTTTCCTTTAGTTTCAAACACGGGTCGCAAATTGTCATCACCGGCTCCTTAATTCATTACTAGCTACTCCATGTTTTCGCGCGTATCAATATCTTGCCATTCTACCGGCAACGGCTGTGGACCCGGACGAATACCTACAATATCCGGATCTTCGGCAGGTTCAGCTTTTAACGCAGGGGGTTCGAACCGCAAAGCTGGCGGCGAACGGCGTGGGGAACGAAGCGCCAGAGGGGACTAACTCTGCGGAATTAATGCTGCGCCTGACAGTAGCCAACTCGGAAAACCCTCTTTTATATATTTTCCCGGATGGATACTTATCGCAGTGAATATATGGACATCAACCTCTTTTACAGGTAACGGAAGTTATTGATGCTCTGTCCTCTCAAACCGTGCTCGCGGAGAGCCCCAGCCGCTTTTATTCCGGCAGGAAAGATATGCACCAGTCCGGTCGCATAACACACAAGCTGGACAAACCCAACGGCCTCTAAATCTCGAAGGAAATCCCAGTCATCATACTCGCTTTTCTGAGAGTCCCGCTGATCTCCGCTGGCTATCCCGGTCGCCAAATGTCCTGGCTTCGAACTGTTGCCGCGCATCTGTCGGTGCTCGATCCGTCCGACATATCCTGAACAACAACAGTCGATATAGGCAAGCAATGACCAATGTTCTTCTTTGAACATTTCGACATTTACAAGCGATGTCCGACCTTGCCGCATCGCTTTTATACGGCCAGCCTTGATTACCATTTTTTCTCCGTTTGCAAGCTACGTTCTTTTTTTGCTTGAAATCCACGTTCCTGATCTGTAGCGTTTTGCAAATCTCTTCAGGCGGTCCATAGTTGCCTGGTCTTCGGCCTTAATTGGGATCGGTGGCATTTCTGCTTTTTTTATCGGTTTCTTTTCATCGCTCATGACGTTATCCTTGTTGAAAAAGTGAGGTTATCAGGTCCCAGCAGAGTGAAAACAAACAATCGTTCACTAAACTAACGGCTGTTTCTGGCAAGACCGTCAAATTGTCTTTATAACAGTACTCCTGAATTCCTCTACAAGCAATTTGCTTCTGTGAAACATCTTGTGTTTTGAAGATAGTTTTCTGCTGGTTTCATTCTAATCTGGCTGCAGGGACTGTCGCGGCAGCGCTCAACGGAACGCCGCCTTATGTTAGAATTAAGACGTCGGTTTCCCAGGTAAGTCGCTTTTATCAAGGACGATCTATGCCCACAAAGAGCAAAAAACCTGATCGCCGGTCATCGAAAACTAGGCAGTCGTTACATGAGTCACTAAGGGAATTGATTCTTGAGAAGCGATACGACTCCATCACTGTTCAGGAAGTCATCGATCGAGCCGATGTCGGCAGGGCGACCTTCTATGCGCATTTCCGAGACAAGGACGATCTCTTTCTCAGCGACTGGGAGCAGTTCCTTGACCATTTCGCACAAGCTATAAACTTCAAAAATGTCAGCTCAGGTCGATTCGTTCCGATGCGGGAGTTCTTTCAGCATCTACAGGAGGTTCACAATTTCTATCTGGCGCTGTGTAGATCACGAAAGACAGATTTGATCTTCAAGATAGGCCTCGATTACCTTGCGAAAGGAATTGAGAAGAAGCTGGCCGCAGTCTTGCCTGCTCCGGCACAATCTTCAGTTCCCGTGCCGGTTTTAGCTCATTATCTGTCAAACGAAGTGTTCGGCAACCTGCGATGGTGGCTGGATCACAACATGCCTTACACACCGGAGCGAATGGACGAGATATTTCATGAGATCGTGAGACCGACTTTCAAATCTGCATTAAATGGGATTCAGCTTTCCTGAACAAATCCAACCAGTTTGTTCGAAACCGAACAAACCTCGCGGTGTTATCTGTAGGATTTCTCCGTCTTTTATCGTAGATGTAATCGCATAGCCGAACAAACGCATGATGCGCCCAGTTATGTGAACGCTGGGTGATCTCGAAAATCTTAGTTGTTCAAAAACATCAAGGAGAAATCATGGTGCGATCAAAAACTCTGGTCCTTATACTCGCGTCGTCGATTATGATGGCAGCAATCAGTAACGCTCAGCCTAAAGACAAGTCTGATCCTATTTCCGGGGACTGGAACGCTACCTTCACCATTAAGGAGATGTCGGCCGCGATTACGCTGAATCTGAAACTCGACGGTAAAAATGTCACAGGCGATGTAGATTCCCAACACACCGGGCCAGGAAAAATCAAAGGCTCATGGACGGGTAACAAGCTGACCTTGAGAATGGATTTTGACAACCATCAACCAATCGAAGCCACCGCTGAGATAAAAGATGGTAAACTGTCCGGCGAATTCCGAACCGAAGGAACGCAGGGAACCTGGGCGGCCGCAAAGAAGTGACAAAACCGGGGCACGGAAAAACCGTGAAGCTGAGATCGGACAAATCATCAACTCCTTCTGCTTCAATCGAACAACGTGTTTTCGGCGACGACGACCCACGTATAGCGTATAAGGACCGGTGCGCAGCCTATGCGGTCATTTTTAACAATGACCGTGTAGCCTCTGTTAAAGGCGGCCAGAATTACTTTCTTCCTGGTGGTGGAATGCATGCAGGTGAAACACCGGAAGAAACATTGATTCGAGAGATTCGCGAAGAGTTGGGAAGAGGAGCCCGATTGATTCGAGAGATCGGTCGGGCAACGCAATATTTTTACGCTCCATCGGATGGTTGCCATTACAGAATGGTCGCAACGTTTTTTTTGGCGGAACTTACTGCGCCGATTTCAGGCGAGGCGGAATATCGGCTTGAGTGGTCAATGTTAGAGGAGATTGATTTCTTGTTCTTTCATGCATGTCACGCATGGGCGGTTCGCGAGGCGCTCCGCCCAGAAGAACCGGAGATCAGGGGTCAGTAATCGAGGATCAGTTAGCTTCCTCTGAATGGCACCACCTCCCAATTTAGTACCCTGCCAAAGCAGCCACAGCCGTATCGTGAATAGGTGTCTCGACATTTCCCTGCCGGCCAATTCTGGAAACGGCTCCACTTAAATCATCCAGCTCGGTCCGACCACCTGATTCAAGATCGAGCAGAAAACTCGGCTTCATGCCAGCTGGAAGATTGTCTATGAAGCCGAGCATCCTCTGCACTTCGTCCTCGCGAAAAGTGACGCCTTGCGATTTTGCAACGGCTACAACTTCGCGAAGCGCGCGTTCGATCAACAGTTTTCCCAATGGTCGCTCGCGCAACACTCCAATCGAAGCGTGGGCAAGTCCACAGACCGCAGCTCCTGAAGCGATGAATGTAAACTTCCGCCAGATCTCGGTGACGATGTCGTTCGTGACTTCGGCATCCACGCCGGATTCGCGAAAGGCTTGCGCAATCCGTTCTGCTTGTTCTGCGAGCTGGCCGCGGGACGATGTTGGCATTTCACCAAGCGTGACCCTCTGAAAACTGCTATTGAGCTCGAACACTCCCGGAGCGGCTTTGACTGCGCTGATAGCGGTCAATCCGCCGAGAATCTGTTTTTGTGGCACATTTAATTGGATCAGCTTATCGACAACATCGACACCGTTCAGCAAAGGCAGAATAACGGCTCCGCGTTCCGCCAGATATTTGGTTGATTCCGCGATCTCTGGCAAAGAATAGGTTTTGACCGCAACAACTGCACAATCGATCGGCCCGAAATCTTCGACGCGATCGCTTGCCTCAATCTGCACAGACCAGGTTTGACCCTCAGCGCGAACCTCCAATTTCTGTCGTAGCGCTGCAAGGTTGTTGCCTCTTGCAAGAATAGAAACAGGATAACCGGCTCGCGCCAGCTTTCCTCCGTAATAGCCGCCGATTCCGCCCGCTCCGAGTATTGCGAACCTCAGTCGTTTGTCTTCAGCCATCAGTGCATCCCTTATAGAAGTTTTTTCTTGACCTTATCAAGCCACTCTAATTCTATTTCGAAATGTTTGATCGTCAATTCGACCATCAATCCTCCGACTTGAACCATTTCGCCGACCTCATTTTCGAACGATTTCAAGGTCTCGCGTTCTCGCGCCAGTTCGGTCGTCAGATACTCCCGCCTTCTGATTATCTGTTGCCGTACTGCCGCGCGGCTGGCATGAGTCGACAGCGCCATCCACGTCAGAAATGGCGGAATCGAACGCTGTTTGGCCCAGTCTTCCCGTTCGAGCGCTTCTGCCAGTGCGCGCAAACCGGCTGGTGTGGTCGCGAACTCTTGTCGTTCCGGTCCCCCAGATCCTTCGCTGTGAGTCGGCTTGATCAGCTTTGCATTCGCAAGCTTTTTTAGTGAGTAATAAACCTGTGGCCGCGAAATGCCCGCCCAGTCGCGGACATCCCGCGCCGTCAGGACTGCATTCAGTTGATAGCCGTGCATTGCGCGCTCTGCCAACAGGCTCAGGACGACCAGATCCGGCGTTGTCAGTATTCCACTATCCTTTTCTGCCATTGGCCTTCTGCTTTCTCGCCTGACTCCAGTACCACCATTGCTTTTGTTCTGCCGGCAATGCGGTGTCTCTTGCCTGGGCAATCGCGGCACTGAAAACATCTTGTGCGCATGGATCGTGGCGGACTCCGGTAATTTCGCAAAGCTTTTGATAAAGCTCCGAGGCGTCGCAATACGCCAGATCTTCAACACTGCGCACGCCCAGCAAGTCCAAATCCTTCACCGTGGCCGGCCCAACCGAAACCAGATCAATCAGTTTTCTGTTGTCTTTCATAAAAATTCTCCTTGACATTCTAGCTAGTCTCATTTAGATTAGCAACATAGTCTAAATGAGACTAGTTTTCAAGGTCAATTTTAAGCGAGGTGCCAATGAACAGTTTTAATCATTCGGTCGCGAGAAGCTCCTGGACCAAAGCTGCTGCTTTTATCTCTGCAATGTTTCTGTTGTTGGTCAATATTTTCGGTGGGCAGTCACAGCAAGATCAGAAAGGAACTGAAAAAGCCATGATTAAGAAACTCAGCCCGGTGTTGTATGTCGAAGCAATTGAGCCTTGCCTTCCCTTCTGGGATCGACTCGGCTTTCAAAAAGTCGCAGAAGTACCCGAAGGTGATAAGCTTGGCTTCGTTATACTGGTGAAGGACGGCGTCGAAGTCATGTACCAGAGCCGCGCCAGCCTTGCGAAGGATATTCCGTCTTTGGCAAACAGCGACTTTAAATCGTCAACGGTTCTTTATATGGAGGTATCGAACCTGGAGGAAGTGCTGGGTCATCTTAAAGATGCCGAAGTTGTGGTTCCAAAACGCAAGACGTTTTATGGAGCATCGGAAATATTCGTTCGCGAACCCGGCGGAAATGTAATTGCGTTCGCCGCGCACGAGTAGACCACTTTTTAAACTAATTCGCTTTCGCTGGTGGCGATGTCTGGTCTCACGCAGATGAAATAAATCCGATAATGTCAAATGGGAGCGCGCCGACTTGCAACTCGATGGCAGGTGATAGTAGGCTTTTCGGCCTATGAATACTAGACGACAGTTTCTGATACGCGCTCCCCTTGGTTTGCTCGTCGCCGCTGCCTCTGGTCGCAACGAACAACCTTTATCGCAATCACAGTCCACAACAGCCGGCGCTCCGCCTGCGTTTGGTGCCGGGCCCGGAGCCGGTCCAGCCGTGTCAACAACGACATTCGCTGAGGCCGAGAAACTGATGCAAGTCACGATGACGCCCGCTGAGCGCCAGCAGGCGGCGGACACCTGGCGCGAAAATCTCGCACCTTATCTTGAACGCCGCACTGGCCCGAAGAAGGTAGCAATCGAAGCCACCGATGCGCCGGCCACAGTATGGAATCCCGTGCTGCCAGGAATCGTGATCTCGTCGGTAACAGCAGATCGTTTTGTCCGCTCAAAGCAAGGCGGCGCGCCATTGCCATCATCGGATGACGACATAGCCTTCTCGCCCGTGACTCAACTGTCGCGATGGATCGAGTCGCGCCAACTAACGTCTGAGCGGCTAACTAATATTTATCTTGACCGAATTGCACGGCTCGATTCAAAGATCCGAGCAATCATCACGCTAACCAAAGATCATGCAATCGCTCGAGCGAAGCTTGCGGATTCAGAAATTGCTGCCGGGAAATATCGCGGGCCTCTGCACGGCATACCTTACGGCGTCAAGGATCTGCTGGACACAAAAGACATTCCGACAACATACGGGGCGGAGCCATTCCGCAATCGCGTGCCTTCGGCCGATTCCGCTGTTGTGCGCAAATTGAATGATGCGGGAGCCGTGATGCTGGCAAAGTTGTCGCTCGGCGCGCTGGCGCTCAATGACATCTGGTTTGGCGGTCAGACGATGAATCCGTGGCTTTTAGAAGAAGGCGCATCCGGATCAAGCGCCGGTCCAGGAGCCGCAACGGCCGCTGCGTTAGTCGCATTCTCAGTCGGCAGCGAAACAGGCGGAAGCATCGTCAGTCCCGCGATGCGATGCGGAGTAACCGGATTTCGTCCGACGTTTGGTCGAGTGCCGCGTACGGGCGCGATGACGCTCTGCTGGTCTCTTGATAAGCTCGGTCCAATGACAAGGAGTGTCGAAGACGCGATGCTGGTCCTCCAGGCGATCACTGGACCTGACGCCGGGGATACGTACAGCGTTCCGAGTCACTTAAGCTTCGATGCGACGGCACCCATTGCGGGTTTGAAAGTAGGTTACGTAGCCCAATGGATGAAAGAAAATCCTGCAACCGATGTTGACCGAGCGGCGATGGAAACGATGAAGAAGCTGGGGATGGAGCTGAAAGAAGTAACGCTTCCAGATTGGCCGTACAGCTCGCTTAATCCAATCTTGTTTGCTGAAGGCGCGGCATCGTTTGAGGAGCTTGCGCTGAATAATCAACTCGGCGAACTCAAGGTACAGGTAAAGGATGCCTGGCCAAATCTATTCCGACAGTCACGATTTCTTTCCGCAGTCGATTTCGTTCAAGCAGATCGATTGCGACGCAAGGTGGCCCTGGAAATGGCCCGAATCTTCAAAGATGTCGATTTAATGATCGTGCCATCGTTGCGTGATGAGCAGCTCACAATCACCAACCACACTGGTCATCCGTCATTGACGATGCGCGCCGGATTCGTCGAAGTTTCCGAAGCACGAAGTGACTGGGCTCCAGACCCTGCGCACCCGCTGCCAAAATTCAATCCCCCACGTCGCGTGCCGCACGGAATCACGATCCTCGGACGCCTGTTTGACGATGGATTGCTTGGCCAGGTTGGGGTGGCACTCGAACGAGAGTTTCATGTGGCAGGTGAGAGGCCACCAGGATTCCAGTAACAGGTCTTCTGTAGCTCGCTAAATCTTAGGGATTCTTCTTCCCTTTGGTTTTGTGCGACGCAGTTGTCGATGTTTTTTGAAATAACTCTGGATGCAGATAAGTACCTTGCTCATCGGCCGGCTTGTCCTCTTCGACAGGGATACGATGAGCATTCGCGTAGGCATCGTGGCGGATGCCGGTTATTTGCCAGGAGATCTTCAGGCCAGGACGTCCACCGGCTATTTTGAACTTGTTGTTTTTAATCTCACTGGCGATATAGACCTGTGCGAATCCGCCAAT
>DASRDY010000094.1:0-1007 GCA_035652355.1 Blastocatellia bacterium | reverse complement strand
TCGTTCTGAATATGTTCCGGGAGTTGAATCGCCGGCTGAAACAAACCATTATCCTTGTCACACACAATCCGGAACTGGTTACATTTACAGACCGGCTCATTGAAATGCGCGATGGCGTGATCGTCAGCGATAACGATCCCGTCTCCTGGGACAACGAAACCGAGTTGGCAGTTCGCAAGCAATAATGCAGGGACAATAGGTCGGTGCCTCGCACCGAATCGCCCGGTATGCACGTATGAAGCGTTTTCTACTGTGGTCTTTTGAGCGCGGGTCCATTCAATACGACGTCATCTGTATTGTTATCCTTGCATTCATATTCCTTACGCCTCAATCCGTTTTCAACGATCGTCCGGCATTCATGCGTATTTCGGACGAACTGATTCACCAGACAAGCGATGACGACGGACGTACCGTTTTCACCGTCAAAGTAAATACGGAAAAAGAGGCCGTCGACCGGCTCAAGGCAGTCATGGGAAGGCCGGTTACGGTTTCCCGCAGCGAGCCGATTTATGACACGACGGGAGCGCTGGTTGCATACTCGATCTGGCTTGAAAGGTAAAACATTGGCCACAAAAAGGCACAAAATGCACAAAAGACTGTTTTGTGCATTTTGTGCCTTTTTGTGGCTCATTCCCGCGTCGTTTGCGCAGGAGAAATATTCTCTTGAGCAGATCTTCGGGAAGATGGACGAGGTGCAGAAGACGTTTCGATCGGTTGTCGCCGATATCGATCGTACTCACGTGACCGTTCTCGTCGACGACAAAGACGTCAGTTCCGGGAAATTCTATTACCTGCGGCGTGGAAAGGAACCGCGGCTCAAGCTGGAGCTGCAGAAACCCATTCAGCAGGAGTTGCTCATCGACAAGGGAATGCTGCAGTTATACACACCGAAGCTCAAGCAGGTTCAACAGGCATCGATCGCCGGTCATCAGGATAAGGTTGAACTGTTCATGGCGCTCGCCTTCGGCCAGTCCAGTCAGGATTTGAAGAAAAATTTCGACGTTATG
>DASRDY010000093.1:0-4130 GCA_035652355.1 Blastocatellia bacterium | reverse complement strand
AGCAATCAATCAGGCTTCGAGAGGTCTCTGATGGCATTGTAAACAGCTCCGTGAATCAGATTCTTTGCCTGCCTCGTTACTTTACTATGCCATAAACCCCTTTCCGGCTCCAGCTTTATGATGCGGTTGCCCTGGTGACTTTGATTTCAGTACTTGACTTAATGTTCAGTTGATGACATTATTCCCGTAGATTATCTATGGAGCGCGCCGCGAGAGACTGATCGGGTCAGGAGACGACCTTGCTTATTCGAATCTGGAAGCGAATCCTTTTCTACCTTCGTTCAAATCAATTCGACAAAGACCTCCAGGACGAAATACAGCTCCATCTTGAATTGAAGATAGCTGACAAACAATCAGCGGGGATGTCCTCAGATGAGGCAAGGGCCGCGGTATTGCGCGAATTCGGAAACCGGACGCTGATTCAAGAGAAGAGTCGCGAGCGATGGGCAATCAGATCGGTTGAAACTTCGATTCAGGACTTACGATACGGCTTTCGAATGCTGGCGCGCAGCCCCGGATTTACTTTCACAGCTGTCCTATCGCTTGCCTTGGGGATCGGAGCAAACACGGCGATTTTCAGCTTGGTCGATGCGGTTTTGCTGAAATCATTGCCAACCCAAAATCCGAAGCAACTGGTTAGGCTCGCAGTCACTGGGCCGACCTTAAAGGAACCCGAGACCTATTTTTCGTATCCTGTTTTTATGGATCTGAAAACGCATGCCGCGGCGTTTTCCGGCGTGTTTGCTCACGTTGTTCAGCCAATGGGTATGGGAGCCGATGGAAACAACGAACGCGTCCTTGGCGAATATGTATCTGGTAATTTCTTCTCCGTTCTGGGAGTCGAGGCCTATCGCGGCCGACTTATTTCTGAATCCGATGATCAAATCAACGGGGTCCCGGTCGCGGTTCTCAGCTACAACTTCTGGAAACGCAGGTTCTCCGGAGGTCCTGACGTTATCGGAAAAATCATCAGCATCGACGGTCAACCATACACGGTAATCGGGGTAGTCCAGCAGGGTTTCAACGGCGTGGAGGTCGGAAGAGTTCCGGATGTCAGGATTCCAATCACCGCCTATGATCGTCTGAATCCAGGAATACATATTTCGGTCTTTCGCGGGTCATTTCTACAGGTTATGGCCAGAATGAAGCCAGAGATCGATATCAAACAGGCCAAAGCTGCAACCGAGATATCGTTTCAAAAAGCCATTGAACCTGATATCCGCCGTTCCAAAGACCCGGATGACGGCAATTTCTTCAAAAATCTGCGTGTTGAATTGATTCCGGCGCAAACAGGAACGTCGTCGTTTTCGGACAAATACGCGCAACCACTCAAGATACTGATGTCCATAGTCAGTATCGTTCTTTTGATTGCCTGCGCCAACATAGCCAACCTGCTGCTTGCGCGAGCTTCGGCACGGCAGAAGGAGATTGCGGTAAGACAAGCCCTGGGCGCGGGGCGATGGCGACTGGTGCGACAATTATTAACAGAAAGTTTGCTGCTTTCTCTGGTCGGCGCGGTTGGAGGACGGTTGTTTGCGAAATGGGGAATCGAATTCCTGCTCAGGTTCATACCGCAACAACATATACCGAATGCGCTGGAAGTAAACATTGACGGCCAGATTCTTGTGTTTACTCTGGCCACCGCTCTTGGGACAGCGCTACTGTTTGGGCTAGTTCCGGCTATTCAGGCGACGAAGACAGATTTGATTCCGGTCCTCAAAAACGAGAGCAAAACTATTTGGCGGGGAAGCAGGCGGTGGAATCTGAACCAAATATTATTGATCGGACAGGTATCACTTTGTCTTTTGCTCCTGATCGGGGCTGGATTATTTGTTCGAACTCTTCAAAACCTGAGATCTGTCGATGATGGTTACAAAACGGATCAGGTCGTAATGCTCTCATTCGATCCAGGACAAATTGGATATGATGCGAATCAGGCAAATGCATTTCAAATCCAGCTCATCCAAAGGGTTTCTTCGCTGCCGGGCGTGAAGACTTCAACCATAACAATGAACCCACCGTTGAGTGGAATGTGGGCCAGATTTCAAATCTCGGTTGAAGGCTACCAGGAACGTCCTGGCGAAAACATGCACACCTTGGTCAATTGGATTGCGCCCGATTTCTTTGCAACGTTTGGAACGCCGTTTCTTTCCGGTCGGGATTTCAATGCCAATGAGGACCGCGATGAAGCGAAGGTGGTAATAATTAATCAGACCCTGGCGAACTCCTATTTTAAGAATGACCTCCCATTAGGTAGACACATTACTCTGGAAAACATGAAAAATCTTGAGGTGGTTGGAGTCGTTCAGGACGCAAAATATCGCGATTTGAAGGAGCCAAATCCGCCCACCGCTTACGTGCCTTTTTCACGGAAGTCACGATCACAAAGATGTTTTTGCGTAAGAGCAACAGGCGATATACCTAGTTTAATCAACGCGATAAGGACCGGGTTTCATTCGCTCGACCCTAATCTGCCGCTCTACAACGTCAAAACCTTTTCCGACCAGATTGACGAATCGATAAGCCAGGAGCGTTTGGTTGCGTCGCTCTCGAGTTTCTTTGGTCTGCTCGCGCTGTTGCTGGCATCGATTGGGTTGTACGGAGTAATGGCCTATTCCGTGAATCGTCGCACCCGGGAGATCGGGATCAGGCTGGCGATCGGTGGGCAACCCGGCAACGTGCAATGGTTAATATTGCGCGAAACTCTGCTTATGGTTTTGATCGGTGTGATAATCGGTCTGCCAATTGCGATATTTGCCGCGCGATTAATATCGAACCTGCTGTTTGGACTGCAGCCGACCGATCCCGTGACAATGGCGGTATCCGCATTGATTCTTACCGCAGTTGCCAGTTTTGCTGGTTACCTGCCTGCGCGCAAGGCATCACGAATCGATCCCATGGTGGCGTTGCGATGCGAATAAAGATTGCGCAGGATTCGGATCAGTCAGCATTACGGTTTTAGGGCTCGACTCGCGCTGTTTAGCCGAGAATAACTCGTTCGCGAGCAATCCGAACATCAAGCCATATTCCAGCCACACTGTCCACGCAGGGGCCGAAAACGGCCCTTTGTAAGCGAAATAATGGTTGTAGGCGATGTAAGCAAAACAGCCGGTACAACTCCAGGTCAGCCACGAAGATCGTGTTTGAGCCAGTTTGCCGACAAACCCCGCGCCGTTGTTCACGTGATCAAAGTTCACGATAATCGGAACAAAGCACAGTATCCAACTAATATACCAGATCTGCACGTTTGGTGAGCAGACGAGAAAAGCAAAGAACGTCAGCATTATTCGCCATGCGATTTGGGGTAGATCTTCTTTACCGCGCCTCATCCAGGCCGACACGACTATGCCCAGCCAGGTCAGACCGAAAAGGATGCTCAACGCCGAAGCCATGAATCCAAAATCAGTGAACCGGCCATAGATATGGAACGTGTCGCGTACCCAGTACCAGAACGTGTAGAGACTGCCATTAAAGATATATAGCGAGCTTAAGTACAGCCCCACATCGGTGGTGAAATTCTTCACCACAGTCGGCAGAGCGCCAGCAAATGGCAGATAGCCCAAAATCACGACCACGCCTGACCAGATAGCCAGGTAGTAACGCTTGCGGCCACGCATTGCGAAAAAGAAGTAGGGAAGAAAAATAACCGGAAGTAACTTGCTGATAATCGCAAATCCAAGTGCGGTAAATGATCCGAAATATCTCTTTCGAGCAAACAATAGTATTGCCAGCAAAGTAAAGAACAGCAGCGTCGCGTCTGTGTGCCCTGAACCGGCGAATTCATATATAGGCAACGGATTCCAAGCGTAGAGAATAATGTTTCTTCTTGGCAGTCCCAATTCGCCGATCAACATCCACAAAAGGATTATTATTCCCAGATCGAATATCGAATAGACCACCTTTATCGCCGTTAGTGGATGACCAGTCACAAATCCGAGCAGGAAAATTGCCTGTGAAACCGGAGGGTAAACCGAATAAACGGTGCCAGAGCTCATTTGGCTAAAAACAGCCTTATCCTGAAACGCTACTAATTCCGGCGCATCCGGTCGGTACAGGTACGGATTGATCCCGTTCGCCGAAAGCCTGCCATCAAATACGTAACGATATATGTCATCGCTGAGCGTAGGAGG
>DASRDY010000092.1:0-21307 GCA_035652355.1 Blastocatellia bacterium | reverse complement strand
GTCGCGGCCAAGGAGGCTGTGCTTTCCGCCAAAGAGCTAGCCTGGAAAACACTGGTTGATAGACGCGCAGAATTCGAAAGAATCAAAGCGGCCGTTGCGCGTAACGTAGACGAAATTGCAACGATAGAATCTCAACTCTCGGCAATCGCGAGTACAGCCGAATTCGGTGGCAAAGTCGACGAGCTGGAGCTCGCGTTTCAAAAACTGATCGACGAAACGGCGATGCTCAGCGCAGAGATCGCTAAAGATCAGAAGATGCTCGCAGAAGTAAAGAATGGTTTATGCCCGCTGCTTTCGGAGCGCTGCCTGAACATGAAAGAAGGCCAGACGCTCGACCAGTTTTTCGGTGTTCAGCTCGCCGACAACAAGGCGCGGCTCTCTTCGCTGCGGCAAACCAGAACTTTGATAGAGACTGATCTTAAAGCTGCCCGAGAGGCGGCCGCCGCACTCATACAACAGTCATCGCTTTACGGTCAGCTTGAAAAGCGCCGTGAAGAGATGCGTTTGCAGCAATCGCACGTAGCAGAGATCGAAAAGTATCTTCAGGAAGCCGGGGATGTTTCGGAAAGTTTGATCGGAGAATTGCGTCGCGATCTGCAATCCGTAAAGGCGGCTTTGTCGAAGGCGCGATCCGAGCAGAGCAAGTACGAAAGTTTGCTACCGCTGCGTCAGAGATTAGAAGAGATAAAACAGGAAGGGTCTCGCCGTCGTCAGGTCTACGATAAGCAAAAGGAACAACTTGCTGACTTGACGGTCTCGCTCGGGAAACTGAAGGAAATCGAAGACGAGCTGGTTTCGCTTGGTGATCCGCGCGGTCGCACACGACAATTGAATGTCGTGATTGCGAAAGAGGCCAAGTTGCAGGAGGCGCAATCGGCCGCTGCCGCTACTGAATCGAGTCTCAACAGCGAAAAGACGAATACCTCTGAAAAACTGGCAACCTTTGAAAATCTTGACCTGCAATGGCAGGAAACTATTGCGACGCAGGCTGCAAACGAAAAAGACTATCAGGATTATTTGGCGAATCTCGCGACATCGAAGACTGTGGATTCGCGCCGATCTGAATTAGCGCAAATTGAGGATGAGGTTGCCGTTACAGAAAAACATCTTTTGGAAGCGAAAGAGCGCCTTGCAGCGTTAGAGCCCAAGTATAACAAGGAACGGCACGATTCAATGCGAATCGCGCTGGAACTAGTTCGCGGCAAAATTGCCAGGCTGGAAGCAGAGATTGACGGAGCATCGCGTCGTGTCGCTGCTGTCAAGGCGGAACTGGACCAACTCGATCTGGTTAAGGCCCGCGTCAGTGAACATATTGCAAGACGATTGAAACTTGAGGAAGTAAGCGAGCTTTCGGTTTTTATTCGCGATTGCCTGAAAAAGGCCGGGCCGCATATTACGGAAGCTTATCTGTACACGATTTCAATAAAAGCTAATCAATTGTTCCGCGACATCAGTGGCAATGCACTTGTAAATCTGAAATGGGACAAAGAATATGAAATCCTTTTGGAAGAAGCAGGCCGAGAGCGTCCGTTTGCCAATCTTTCCGGCGGTGAGCAAATGGCGGCAGCGTTAGCAGTTCGATTGGCTCTGTTGAAAGAATTGTCTGACTTGCGAATAGCGTTTTTTGACGAGCCGACAACAAATATGGATGAAGAGCGGCGTCGGAACCTGGCCCAGCAGATTGGTCATATAACCGACTTCGATCAGTTATTTATTATCAGCCACGATGATTCATTCGAAGGGTATACAGACGAGGTTATCAACATTGGGAAACGAACTGCCGAAACAGTGCAATAATCAGTTTGCGATCCGCGAATCATGAATATCGAGATAACAATATGGGTCCTCAATCAATCGCAGGCCAGCATAATTGACAAGACAAAATTCCAGGATATCCCTTGAATGACATAACCTAACGAAAAAGTGGTCGGAGGATGCTTACAGGTTTGAGTCATGAAGACCGAAGAAATACGGAAAGAAATAGAGAAAAGGAAGGCAACGTTCCGCCGAGAACAAGCCAAATTACCTTTTGCAGAAAAAGGACGAATTGCTTTCGAACTGAACAAACGGCGAAACACCACTAAAGAGGCCAAATTAATCAAGACTGGCGGCACAGATTCAGCTTTCAAAGATTTCTTTGAATAAAGCGGATGCCCTCTCAACTCCGTAACCCTTCCCCACCATTCTTTCGAACTTCTCCCCCTTTCGGCCGCATGATTGAAACTGTACAATAATTTATAAATGCGGATATCGAACTAACGTTTGTGATTCTCAAAAATGGGAGGTTGGGCGCCATGACTCAATTGACAATTCAGATTCCCGAGCCGCTAGCCCAGCACTTGGCACATCTCGCTGCTGAACAGAAGAAAAGTGTAGAGCAAGTGGCAGTTGAACACTTGACTTACGCGCTCGCGCCCGAGAATTTAGCTGGTTCACCAGCGGCCATACTTCGTGCTATAAAAGAGCCACCTCATTTAACTGAAGAGGATATTGCTGAACTAGAAAGAGCGATTGAATCGGGGCGAATGCCCTTGTCTGAGCGAGGCATTTTTGACGGAAGCGAGAACTGATGCTCTTCTTGCTGGACACAAATGCCTTTAGCGATCTAATGCAGGAACAGCCTGCGATCTCAACAAGATTATCAAATATTGGCCAGACAGATAAAGTTGCCATCTGCCCAATAACTCGCGGGGAGATTAGATTTGGAATAGAGTTGCAGCCACAAGGAAAACGCCGTCAGGCACTTGAATACAAAGCTGCGAAGGTATTTGCTTCAGTCCCTTGCCTGGCAATGCCCGATACCGCAGGTGACAATTATGGCATGTTGAAGCGGATTTGCAGGCAACAAGGATTAGCACTTGATGAAAACGATCTATGGATCGCGGCTACCGCACTTTCTTTGAGCGCTGTCCTTGTTACTAGAGACAAAGACTTCGCTAATGTCAACGGACTAAAAGTCGAAGACTGGACACTTTGATTCCAAGATCAATGTCCAGTCCGAATGAACGATTAGTCCTAAGAAGATGTTGCTGATCTCTTCGAATAAAGCGGATACTTCTCAGTCAACTCCGCAACTCTTTGCCGGACGCTCTTTCGAACTTCTTCGCTTTCAGGCGCGTCAAGCACCTCGGCAATCAATCCGGCGACAGTCTTCATCGCATCTTCTTTCATTCCGCGCGTGGTCAACGCCGGAGTGCCAAGACGAATGCCGCTCGCAACCAAAGGAGGATTCGTGTCAAACGGAATCGTATTTTTATTCGCTGCGATTCCTGCGGCTTCCAGGGCCTTTTCCGCCACTTTGCCGGTGATCCCTTTCGAAAATACGTCGACCAGCATCAGGTGATTGTCGGTTCCTCCAGTGACGATTCGGAAACCGTGACTTTGCAACTCTGACGCAAGGGTTTTAGCATTGGCAATGACTTGCTTCTGATACTGCACAAATTCCGGCTGCGCAGCTTCCTTGAAACAAACGGCTTTCGCGGCAATGATATGAACCAGCGGCCCGCCCTGCACCCCTGGGAAAACTCGCGAATTGAGGTCTTTCGCAAACTGTTCTTTGCACAGGACCATTCCGGCTCGCGGTCCGCGCAGAGTCTTGTGCGTGGTCGACGGCACAAATTCGCAATGCTGCACCGGGCTTGGATGCAGACCTGCGGCCACAAGCCCTGCAATATGGGCGATGTCCGCCATCACAACCGCGCCGACTTCGTGAGCGATTGAAGCGATTCGTTCAAAATCGATGATTCTTGAATAGGCGCTGGCTCCGCAGACGATCATCTTCGGTTTGTGCTCGTGTGCGATCTGGGCCATCTCTTCGTAATCGATCAGCTCGCTCTCGCGGTTAACTCCGTAAGGAACGATCTTGTAGCTGCGGCCAGAAAAGTTGAGCTGGTGTCCGTGCGTCAGGTGTCCACCGTGCGATAGGTTCATTCCCATCACCGTGTCGCCGTAACTCAGCGCTGTGAGGTAAACCGACATATTCGCCTGGCTGCCGGAATGCGGCTGAACATTGGCGTGCTCGGCTCCAAACAAAGACTTGACTCTGTCGATTGCCAGATTCTCGACGATGTCGGCGAACTCGCAACCCCCGTAATAACGCCGTCCCGGATAACCTTCGGCGTATTTGTTAGTAAAGACCGACCCCATTGCGTCCAGAACTGCCTCGCTGACATAGTTTTCTGAGGCTATCATTTCCAATTGGCCGACCTGGCGTCGGGTTTCGTTCTGAATCGCCTGATAAATGTCCTGATCCACGACTTTTAGCGGGGCTTCGAAACTGGAGCTCATCTGATCACCTGCATCCTTAATCTGTTGATATGGCTGAATTAGCTGGCTATAGTACACGCGGTGTTGCTCTCTCGCAAGCCAAAGGAAATAACATTAATGGCAGCAAATTATGGAACTTGTTCCAAGACCGTGCGTGGAATTCCTACATAAACAAACCCTTGAAGGAGTTTAGGTATGATTACGCGGACCCTTTTATTTGTCTCTCTAGCTTTAATATCCTGCGGGTTGGCTTTTGGTCAATCCGACAACACAATATACATCAACAATGACAGTCCACAGGTGATCGCTGTGGGCGGCGGCAGTTTTCTGGGTGTCTTTACCGAAGATAACGACAAGGGCGTTGTCGTCACCAGGGTCATAAAAGATAGCCCAGCCGACAAAGCCGGGCTCAAGAAGGACGATATTATCGTCGGTTTCGACAATGACCAGGTGACCAGTGTTCGCAAGCTGAACCGATTGATCAGTGAAGCTGCTCCGGGGCAAAAGGTGAATTTGAGCGTCACCAGAGATGGATCGAAACAGACGCTGTCCGTGACCATGGGCAAACGCCAGGACTATCCACAGGTTTTCACATACAATGGTAATGGTTTTGAAGTTTTTAACCAGGCGCAGGAAGCCCGCGACAGGGTGCAGGCGTTCAGAGACCAACTGCAGCAAAATGGCCAGTGGTACTCTACGGATGGTAATCAGTTCTTTTTTGGGCCAGGCGTCAGCCGTCGAATTGGCGTCACCACGACGGAGCTGAGCGAACAACTGGCTGAATATTTCGGTGTAAAGGATAAGCATGGCCTGCTGATACAAACCGTTTCGGAAAACAGCCCGGCTTCCAAGGCAGGGCTCAAAGCCGGCGACGTGATTACAGAAGTCGACGGAGACAAAATCGAAACAACCGGCGATCTGACGCGCGCAATTAACCGCAAAGAAGACGGCGAAATCAAAGTTACGCTGGTTAGGAACAAGAGTTCGATGACGGTTAACTTAACTCCTGAAAAGCGATCAGAAACGCGATCTGGCACTTACTATTTCGGCTCTCCAGAAACAGAAATTAATTTACCTTCGATCGCCATTCCGTGGATTCCGCCGATAAACATCGATTTGCCAAGGATTGTGATACCGTCCATAGATATCCCGACAGTAGATATTCCGGCAATTAGAATCAATCCGATGGCCTACAGATATATGACGACGCCTGCCGTCAGAGCCCAAATTCGTTCCGCGGTTAGATCGAGTATCGCGCCAATGCGCTATCGCACCGTACGTTTGCCGAGGCTCGGAACGTTACTGTAATTTTATTCAAACTGCCTGTTTGTTCTTGTATCTGCGCCGTCTAACGTCCGAAAGAGGTTAGACGGCGATTTCATTAATGGTTGAAAATGCATCAGTTATTCCATCAAAACTGCACCCGCCGATTTCAAAAAGATTCCTTGATTGATTCATCTCTGGTTGTGATATATCTTGTCTAAGAACGTCCAATCACAGTCAAATGCCTTAGGAAGAGCATGCAAGAAGAGATTCAGGTCTTCCACGATTTCATCCAGCGCCACGGCTATAAACGCAGCGCGCAACGCGATCTGATCCTGGAAACGTTCCTGAATACCGAAGAGCACGTTTCTGCCGAAGATCTCTACCGATTGGTTAAGGATAAAGATCCGACAGTAGGATTCACCACTGTTTATCGAACGTTGCGGTTGCTGATGGATTCCGGTCTTGCTCGCGAAGCCAACTTTGGTGACGGTCGCGCTCGCTACGAGCACAATTACAAACACCAGCATCACGATCATCTTATTTGCGTCGGTTGCGGAACATTGATCGAGTTCTACAGCGAAACGATCGAGAATATGCAGGACAAAATCGCGGATAAGTATAAGTTTCAGCCAACTCATCACAGCCTGCGAATATTCGGCTATTGCTCCAATTGCCAGCATTCAAGACCCGAAACGCGCCGCGCTGCAGGCTAGTTCCCGGGAGGGCAGGCATCTTACCTGCAGTCATTAGATTAGGAATGACATTCATTTCCCCAGCATTAGACTCCACCCCGTTCTTGCTGTTGCAATCTCATTCTCGCGTTCATCACGAAACCACCTATGCGCACCTGCTGTGGCTCAATCGTTATTTGGTCGGAGCAGCGGCTCTGACGGTAATCCTATGGTACGTCCCGATCCTGCAATGGGTGGTTTATCCCTTCAGATTCTTTGTTGTCTACATTCACGAAGCCAGTCATTGCCTGGCCGCATTGCTGACTGGTGGGGGAGTTCGCCGGTTCACGTTGCATCCGCTTCACCCGGAATACCGGGGCCTCGCCTATACTTACGGTGGAAGCCGAACCGTTGTTACCAGCGCCGGCTATATCGGCAGCGTCATCTGCGGAGGCCTGCTGCTGGTATTATCGAGTCGTACCGAATGGGTAGCGCCAGCCTTTATCGGCCTGGGCCTGTTTGTGCTGGTTTTCACAATCTTCTACGCGCGTAATTTCTTTGCAGTTTTGTTCGGTTTGATCATCGCGGGTGCGTTTTGTGCCATCATCTATTTCGTTCGACCGTTCTATGCCGATTTAACTCTCCAGTTCCTGGCCATCCAATGTTGTTTCGAATCCTTGTCCGAGCTGGTCGGCATTTTTCGACTATCCCGAGATCGCCAGCGCCACAGCGATGCCACCATCATGCGCGATCTTACGGGCATACCGGCATTGTTCTGGGCGGGACTGTGGTCGGTGATTTCGCTGGCAGTATTAGCCTTCGCGTTGCGGTATGCTTTGCACTTGTAGCGTAGTCGCCCGCCTGCGCCATTTCGTTTACCTGTGAATTACGTCGAAACCTTTCAAGGTACGCAGGCTGGAAGCCTACGCTACATGGAATCTTGACAGTCACTCTACCCACCTCTACAATGCGATTTAATACACGAATCTCATTCGGCGCATAATTTGCACCCGTAAAGCCGGGGAAGCGAGAACTTTTGAGCCACGACGAATCAGGTAGACAATCCGTGACCGACACATTTCCAAGCCATACGGGCCATCCAGACCACATCAGAGTCGAATATCCAATTGCGCCGGCCGGAATGCGCATTGCAGCCGTTATCCTGGCGATGATCATTCCCGGCGCCGGTCATCTGTTGCTGGGCAAAGTGAAACGAGCCATAGTCTTCTTCGTTTGTGTGGCGGCGATGTTCGCCTTTGGACTAGTTCTTCAGGGGCATCTGTTTGTCTCGTCGAACAGTCCGGACTGGCTCTCGCGCTTTTTTGGTTTATTCGATTTGGGACTAGGCGTGCCGTACATTGTCTGCTGGATGATGGGCTGGTTCACGCAGGCAGTTTCGATCTCGCCAAGCTTTGAATACGGCAACACATTTCTGATGGTTTCAGGACTGCTGAACTACCTGATTATGCTGGATGCCTTCGACATAGCCGCCGGGAGGAAACCATAATGCATTTCCTGGCAATGATCTTGTTTTCGCTGATCGTCGGCATCGTCTTCGCGCTGCTGAATTCCGAGATTACCGGCGGCCGAGCGCGACTCCTTTACGGCTTAAAAGTCTTCGGTTTGTTTGTTGGCATCGGTCTGGCACTGGCCTATCTGATGTACCCTTTCCCGCGGTAGAATCATCTCAAAAAAATTAAAGTCGAGCTCAAAGTTTTCCGCAAGGCGGTCAAACTAAAAGTGTGACACACGATGGCCGAATTCGCATTTTGATATCGGTGTCACACCAGGTGTCACAGGGTTAACCGATAGTGGAAAAAGGAACTTAGCTGCTGGTGTGACAGCGTGACACCAGTTGGCCAAACTCGGTTTTGTGTGCCACAAACGGGCACAATGGAGATCACTTATTTAACACGTGCCGCAAGGCTCCTTCCAGGTTAGGAAACCGAAACTGGTAACCGGCAGACTTCAATCTGGCAGGCTCGACTCGCTGGCTGGCAAGAAGCAACTCATCCGCCATCTGACCGAAAGCCAGACGCGCTCCGAATGAAGGAACGGGAAAGATCGTTAGTCTGCCCAGGACTTTGCCGAGCGTCTTTGTAAACTCGCGATTCGTTACCGGATTTGGCGTAACAGTATTTACCGGACCTTTTAAGCTGTCGTTTTTCAAAGATTCCTGGATTATGCCGACGACATCGTCAATCGTGATCCAGCTTATATACTGGTTGCCGCTACCGATGATGCCGCCGACGCCCATTCGAAATGGAGTCAGCATTTTGCCCAAAGCTCCCCCGGTGGGGCTCAGGATCATTCCAAAACGGAGTTTTACGGTGCGAATTCCGCGCTGTTCAGCTGGCTCGGCAGCCGCTTCCCATTCGCGGCAAACGTCCACGAGAAATCCTGTTCCGGGTTTCGAGTTTTCATTCAGGAGTTCGTCCCCTCGATCGCCGTAAATTCCTATCGCCGAAGCGGAGACCAAAACTTTTGGCGGCTGCTTTAGCGAGGCAAGCGTTTTACTGAGCAACGTCGTGCCATTTACACGGCTATCGCGAATCTTTGCTTTTTGCTGATCAGTCCAGCGACCTGCGGCGATGCTTTCACCCGCCAGGTGAATGACTGCGTCAAAGCCTTCTATATCAGCAGGATTCAACTGTCCGTCGGACGGATTCCAAAGGACAGTTTTTTCAGAGGAATCGTTTTTTTTCCTGACCAATCGATAAACGTCGTCTTTATTAGCCGCAACTGCCTGAACAAGCGTAGAGCCGACCAGCCCCGTAGAGCCGGAAATCAATAGTTTCATTAGAGTTCTCCAAGCGGCTCGCGAATTACAGGATTAAATAAGGTACCCATCATTGATACTCAAATCGATGATTCAAGGTTTTGCCTGTGGATACCAACGCGAAAGAATGAGGTGAAATTCCTGGAACACTTGGCTGGGAGGCAGGGAGTCGAACCCCGATAGGCAGATCCAGAGTCTGCTGTCCTACCATTAGACGACCTCCCAGCATTCGGGCATCTGCTTTAGAATATTGAAGATGCCTGTCAAAAGAGCAAGACGCAAATTTAGGTAAGTGAACACTGGTTGTCAAGTGCACCGTGCGCTTTTTCGTAATGGGGACCTTAATCTCAATGAACACGGTGTCGTTCAAGTTTTTGAGAGAGCAGCTCGTCGATGATGTTCTCGAAGCCTCGTTCACGAGGCTTTCCCGTAGGGTTACTAGACCGCTTCTTTTAGAAGCGGGTGGGTGCGGTGCTCCCTATGCTTAGCGCGCTTTAGCGTGCTTCCATCACAGGCTTTAGCCATTTATTTCGCTAAAGCGGATCTGAAAGGACGCTGAAGCGCCCTGTGAAGCAGCCCTTTGCCATCACCAGGTTGTAAAACACTTCTCATTAACCGAATTCGTACAAGTTACGAGATTGTTGCAGAATTGCCCGTAGGGAAATCAGTGAATATGCGGGGTAAAGCGCCTTTGGCGCGTCACCCCCCGTAATCAATCGTTGATTTGATCCGACCCTAAAGGGTCGCAGAATTATCTTCGAGCCTTTCAGGCTCGGAATTAAATACACGCTGATCCGGGGGTGGCGCTCTTCGAGCTTACCCCCGGCTATTAACTTTCTGCCTTTCAGGCAGCTATACAATTCGCTGCTGGTCCTCGCAAGTTCCTATCAATTTGGGTTACGACTAGCTATAAAACAGCTGGTCTATTAACCCTGCGGGAAAGCCGCCTGAAGGCGACTAAAGATAACCTCAGATTTTTGCCAAAAACTGAACCCACGACATCACCGTAGTTCTATTGTCTGCGATAATTTTCGCTGGCATCATTGATTCGTTGGTTCTCTGTAGTTCCGGGACTTCGTGATTATGTCTGAGATTAAAACTAATCTTATTGTTCCCATTGGCACTCAAATCGTCGTTCGAGCGGCCGCAGATGGCGGCTCGGTTGGTGTTATCGAAAATGCTCCGACCGAGGCGCCCGGTGTTTACCAGATTCGACTCGCAGATGGAACTACAGCGAATCTATATCGCAGCCAGTTCTCCATCAGAAAAGATTATCAGCGAAATGCTCTGGAATTCGAAACTGCCGATGATGATCTTGATCAATATGTGATTTATCGATGCGTCGTCGGCTCTCGCGCTTACGGTTTGGACACTGAACAATCGGACACGGATCGTCGCGGTATCTATCTTCCGCCGGCAGAGCTTCACTGGTCACTACAGGGAGTGCCGGAACAGTTAGAGAACAATGAAAATCAGGAATGCTATTGGGAATTGCAGAAGTTCCTGATTATGGCGTTGAAGGCCAATCCGAATATTCTGGAGTGCCTCTACACTCCGCTGGTGGAAATGGCCAGCCCGCTTGCAGAAGAGTTGCTGGCAATGCGGGCGGTGTTTCTCTCCCAGCTTGTTTACCAAACCTACAACGGTTATGTGATGTCGCAGTTTAAGAAACTGGAACAAGATCTTCGAGCGACCGGGAATATTCGCTGGAAACATGCGATGCATTTAATTCGTTTATTGTCTTCCGGCGTTACTGTGCTGAAGGAATGTTATGTGCCGGTTCGGATTGAATCAGGGCGAGAAGAATTGCTGGCAATAAGACGGGGCGAGATGCCGTGGGAAGAGGTCGACAAATGGAGATTGCGGTTACATAAGGAATTTGATGCAGCGCTTGTCACAACGAAGTTACCAGAACGTCCGGATGTCGCGAAGGCGAACGCATTCCTCATAAAAGCCAGAAGATCCATGGTGAGAGACTAGTGAAATGGATTTCGATCAAAGAGTAGTCAGGGAAGTTTCAAACCAGCCATACCCTCTGCTGTTTATGACGATCAGCGGAGCGCACCTGTATGGCTTTCCGTCGGCGGATTCCGATTACGATCTGCGGGGTGTGCATATACTGCCGCTGGCGGATTCAATCGGGCTCGATCCTGGTCGCGAGACAATAGAAGTGTCGGCGATAAGAGATGGTTTGGAAATTGATCTGGTTACTCACGATGCAAAGAAGTTCTTTGGACTGTTATTAAAGAAGAACGGCTATGTGCTTGAGCAACTCTTCTCACCTCTGGTTGTGAAAGCCGCAGACGAGTTCGAAGAATTACGCGAGATCGCTGGTAAATGCATAACACGTCACCACAGCCATCATTATTTCGGCTTTTCAGAAACGCAATGGAAGCTATTTGATAAAGAACGTCCGCGCCGAGTCAAGCCGCTTCTCTATGTATACAGAGTTCTGCTCACCGGCATTCATTTAATGCGGACTGGAGAAGTCGAAGCAAACCTGCGCCGCCTGAATGAAGATTTCAGGCTCGATTTCATCGATGGATTGATAGAGCGCAAGTTGTCCGGACGAGAGCACACAACCTTAGATGATACGGACGTTTCGTTTCATCAGAAACGATTTGCCGATTTAAAGGAAGAATTGGAAGCGGCATTTCAAAGCAGCAAGTTGCCTGATGTTGGTTCCGGAAAACCGGCGCTCAATGATCTGCTGATCAGATTGAGGTTGAAATATAAAGCTTAGGTCGAGGGTTCCTCGTTGCCGTCGATTTCGCCGCCTACTACTCGGGTTTCTTTACCGGTACTCGGGTTTTCGATTGTGTTTAACAACTCTTCCTGACTCACTTCAACCATGCTGGTCTTTATGTTCCAGCCGTGACTCTTTGGGTATTTGCGGCGAGCTTGTTCTTCGGCTTTTTCGGCGGCAGTCTCAGACGAATCGGCGGCGATCACGATGGACATGACCTCGGTCCGATCCCAGGCTAATTCGTTCCTGCTCGCCGTGACGGCAAACGCATATAGGTTCATAACGATAAAGCTATTCGAACTGTCCGCTCTAATTTTATAGGCCGTCAGGCTGGCGAGCAACTGGCTGCATAACGAATAGTTCCGCGCTCGTAAATTATTCAGGTTTTGACAGTTTTGGCGTTTTGCTGCAAAATACTGTTGCCCGCCGATCTCAGTCTTTTTCAGGCGAAGATAGTGTTCTTAGACTTCGATTAAGCAAGAAACAGGTATTGAAATGAACCGAATAATATACAGTCCGTTGTGCGTGGTATTTGTTCTATGCCTGTTGCTGCAGCTCGCACCGGGACAGCAACAGGGCGGTGCCCCGTCGCCAGCCGACGATGCGGCTTTGCGCCAGCTCATCGGCGACCTGATGGCGACTTATACAAATAGAGATGCTGTCAAGCATATGCAGTTGTGGAGCGATAAATCTCCGCAATATGCCGCGCAAAAACAGACTGTCGAACAAACCTTTAAGAAGCTGGAAAAGATTGAAGTCAAAAGCATGGACGTTCGCACTGTCGCTGTCGATGGCGACAACGCCACTGTCATTTTCATCTCCGATATGTATCCGATCGACCGTACGGGAAGACCGCTGGATGGGTTGCTACTGCATTACACAAAAGTATTTTGCGTCAAAGAGGCCGGACAATGGAAGTTGATGCGATCGGTCAATCCTTCGCCAGAGTTCGCCGACGCCATCACCGCTACGAAAACAAGACAAGAATGGAAGAAAGTGATGGCCGACAACCCGGCATTCCTCCCATATGACGTCGTTAATAATATAAACGGCAGAGGTATCCGCCAATTTCGCCTGGGAGAATATCCTGAGGCTGTAAGGCTTTTCCTGATCGCAAAAGATATTGCTGAACAGACTGGCGAAAAACTCGGGGAAGCTCAGGTTCTTAACAACCTCGGAAACATTTACAATTACCAGGGAAATTACGCACTGGCTTTGGAAACCTATAAACGAGCGCTGGATCTTGCGAAAGAGCTAAAACGAGATGACGGCATAGCTCATCTGACGACCAATCTCGGCCTGATATATCACAATCAGGGAAATGCGCCTCTTGCTTTGCAATATTACGAAGAGAGTCTGAAACGCTGGCAGGATTTAAACGAGCCGCGCGAGATCGCGGAATGCCTGATCAACATTGGCTCAGTTTATCGCACCAATGGCGATTACGCGCTTGCGCTGGATTACCTCAATCGTGGACTGAAGATCGACGAAGAACTGAAATCCCGAAGCGATACGGGAAGCGCATACGCCCAGATCGGCGAAGTTTACATGGCGCAGGGTGATTACAAATCTGCACTGGATTTCGCAACAAAGGCCAAAGATAAATTCGAGTCGATCCCCGACAAAGCCGGTCTTGCCAACGCTCTGGGCGATATTGGATTGATATACAATTTCCAGAATGATCCGGCACAGGCACTGGAATTCGCGACAAAGGCAGAGGCTCTTGCGAAAGAGATTGGCAGCCGCGAAATACAATGGAATGCCCTGGTGACGATGGGCAACGCATACCGCGCGCAGGGAAATGATGAGAAAGCTCAGCAGTCGTTTGACGCCGCGATCAGCGTGATTGAAGACATACGAACACAGGTCGCCGGTAATGAACAGGACGTTCAGCGGTTCTTTGAAAACAAAGTCTCTCCGTACCATCAAATGATCGATTCCCGGGTTGCGAGAAAGGATGACGCGTCGGCGCTATGGTATGCAGAGCGCGCAAAAGGTCGCGTTCTGCTGGACATCCTGAAGAGCGGTCGCGTAAACGTTACCAAATCGATGACGGCGGCCGAAGTAGATCAGGAGAAACAGTTCAACGGACAGTTAGTTGCCCTGAATGCGGAGTTAGAGCGTGAAATGCTGCGCCCGCAACCAGATCAAAAGCATTTGACAGATTTGACGGCTAGACTGCAAAAAGCAAGATTGGATCACGAGGATTTCACCGCAAAGCTTTACGCAACGCATCTGGATTTGAAAGCTCAACGAGGTGAATCGCAGCCGATTAAATTCGATGATATGTCCGCTCTGCTGACCGATTCGCAGAGCGCGATAATGGAATATGTAGTCACGACTAACAAGTTGTTTCTTTTCGTAGTCACTCGTGATCAAGGCGGTCCTCCCGTTTTGAAATCATATACCATCCCGACGGAAGAAAAGACCCTTACGGATCTTGTAAGCAATTACCGAGACAAACTGGCAAAGCGAGACCTCAGGTTTCGCGCTGATGGTGGGCAGCTTTATGGTCTGCTGATCAAACCTGCGCAAGCTCAACTGAAAGGCAAAAATCGGTTAGTGATTGTGCCTGACGGTGTTTTATGGGAACTGCCATTCCAGGCTCTGACAGATTCTGGAAATCATTATTTAATTGAAACATCGGCGATATCCTACGCTCCTTCAATCAGCGTGTTGGCAGAGATGGAAAAGGTGCACAGAAAGCGAGCTGAAGCCTCAAGCAACTCGACGACTCTGATCGCGTTCGGAAATCCCGCGGTCAGTGATTTGACTAGTTCTCGTGTTAAAGCAATCGAGCGCGATGCCAGTCTTGGTGAACTGCCAGACGCGGAAGCTGAGGTCAAGGGTATAGCGGAGATTTACGGCGCAAAGCAAAGCAAAGTCTATGTGAAGTCGGATGCTCGCAAAGATTTGTTCGAAGCAGAAGCCAGCAAGTACAGGATCGTGCATTTGGCGACGCACGCACTGCTTAATAACGCCAGCCCGATGTACTCGCAGGTTGTATTGGCGGCGGACGGCAAGCAGGACGGTCTGTTGGAAGCCTGGGAGATAATGAACCTGAACCTGAACGCGGATATGGTGGTTATGTCCGCGTGCGAAACTGCGCGCGGCAGAGTCGGCGCCGGCGAAGGCGTCATCGGACTAAGCTGGTCCTTGTTTGTGGCTGGGTCACCGACGACAGTAGTCAGCCAATGGAAGGTAGATTCGGCCGCCACGTCACAGCTTATGCAGGAATTCCATCGTCGATTGAATTCGCATAATCAAACAGAAAAAGCTCTATCCAAATCCGAAGCGATGAGAGAAGCCTCTTTGAAATTGTTACGGGATCGACGATACAGCAATCCTTTTTACTGGGCCGGATTTGTTCTGATGGGCGATGGTAATTGATGAGTGGCACAGACATTTAGTCTGCGCTTTCCTCTAAGTCGGCCAAAATTCATTGTTGCACGAACATTCGGTTTTCACGTTCCTCCAAGTATCGGCATCGCGGACTTGCGCAGACTGAATGTTTGCGCCACTATTGGCAAAAGGGCAATTTGCAATGGAGGAAGCGATGGACAAGGAGATATTTTTCGATCCTGCTCGTTCTGCATTGCTCTGCATGGATTTCAGACTGGCATCGTATCTATGCTGGTGACAAAAAGATGAGCTGCTAATGCGAGCCTCAAGCGTTCTCGCCGCCGCCAGATGCAAAGGTTCTGATATTCTATTCGCCGCATCATGGATAAAATTATGTCAGAGATCACCCGTGTAAAAGACCGCGCTATCATTGGGTTGATCATCGGCACGGCGATTTCCACCGGTTTTTATCTTTTCAAATATGGTCGGTTATCAGGACCTCCTGTGATCTGGATTCTTTGGGTGTTTGGACTGCTTGGCTATATTCCGCGAATGCTTTTTATGTTTCTATTGCAGGATACGGTCAGTTCTGCTCCAGAATTCTTCGAATTTTTGTATTGGCCTATTATCTTTACGTTAGTAGCCCGATCCCGGCGGTGGGCCTTGTGGAGTGCGATTGTTGCTGCGGTTCATATTGGAATTGTCGCAGTTTTCATTTATATGTTGATGCACGTAAAAATCGCATTCTGAATTATGAGCGGTTTCTTTTCACAATAGAGTGTCAAATGCTGTTTAAGAAAAAAACAATAGCGCCGTTATTGGACGAACTAGAACGCCTTGGATTCTATAAATATACCTCACCCGATCAGGTTGAAAAGGTAAAGGCTGAATCGATCAAAACTGGTTATCTTTTTGGTGAGATGACCGGGCGGGACTACATCGCAGACTCTGAAAATCTGGCTGAAGGCGGAGTAAAGACGTTCTTGAATAGCCTGGCTCCCTTCCTCAAAGATCAGGACGTAACCTTTAATACCATAGAAGAGGATTTTAACGTCGAAGGATCGTACACTGTGATAGTGGAGGGAGAATCCTTTGTCATGTATACAGAGGACGAGCTAAGTACCGGGAACTTCTGGGAACTGACGACCCGTCGCGCACTCTCGCTGGTAAATAAGTTTTTAAAGAATGCAGGATCGAGCGAGAGAATGTATTTTCTGTATGGTGGCAATGACACGCAGGCAGTTTTCTTGACGCCAGATATGTTTAAGATCATTTCGGAAAGTTCGCTGATACAGAGTAAAGATAACCCGAGTTCCGTGGATTGATGATGGGTTTTGCCGTTACTGTTGATTCCCGGGAGCGCTTATGTCTGGATTCTCTCACGCAAAGGACCGTGCCGTTTTGGGATTGGTGATCGGCACCGCTATTTCCACCAGTTTCTATATATTCAAAAATTACGAGACTCAAGTGGCGAAGGGATGGCTGGGGATTGTACTTCCATTTGTGGTTCTCAGCTTCGTGCCGCAAATACCGTGGCTGTTGTACCTGGCGACCGCTGGAGTCGTACACTGGTCTGCTCAGGCGCTCGCGTTTTGTTATTGGCCTGCCCTGGGTACGATGGTTTGTAAGTCCAAGCGTTGGGCTGTGTGGGGTATTCTCGTTGTTGCTGTTCATTTCGTCGTTGGCGTACCGGCCTTTTTCTATTTCCTGCGTTGGTATTCATTCGAATAGAGGCGATAAATGAGCGATCACGCAGCGATCAGGGTTTTTCAACATTCACAGCTGAACAAACAGCGCCGCAAAATACGAGAAACTTCACGAGCACGGGATCGCGCCATTATCGGATTGATACTTGGAACTGCGATCTCGACCAGCTTCTATGCATTGAAATATATTTCGCAGTGGCGAGATACTTCTTTTGAAGCGATGCTGCTGGTTATGATCCTGGCTCCTTTCGGTATTCTCAGCGTCGTGCCACAGGTATTTAGTGTCTTGATCCCACCGGACCTGGGGGCTCTACACTGGCTCGTATTTTTTATAGCCTTTTCTTATTGGCCTTTGGTGTGTATGGCCGTAATAAGATCGAAACGTTGGAAATTGTGGGCTATTGTAGTTATAGCGTTCCATCTTGGCGTTGACATAATGATACTCCTGTCGATTTTGTTGAACATACCAAAGTTATAAAACTGGACGGACACCCTCTGCGATTCGTGCCTCACCTGTTGGCCCCTTTACGCACTTCATACCTATGCGATAAAATCAATTCATAAGGTTCTGCCCTGCCGGAAGGCATTCCTTGCCGATCGGAGTCTGCAATGCGTTTCGATAGCTACTAGAAACGCAGCGGACAGCAAACCACATCTTTTCAAACATCGCCTGGCTGAACAGGAGTACCTATGTACCGTCACATTTCCAGTTTATTGCTGGCTGTATCGCTGGTGTTTATCCAAGTAGCTTTTTCCCAAAGCGGGATCCAACAGGAAGTCTTAACCAATGAATCAATCGTCAAGCTGACAAAATCAGGAGTAAGCTCAGCCGTAATTATCGCCAAGATCGGGTCCAGCAGGAACAAGTTTGATCTTTCGGCAAGCGAGCTATCGCATTTAAAAGAGGCCGCTGTGCCCGACGATGTAGTCGTCGCAATGCTCCAGGCATCTCTAACTGAATTGGCGTCGTCACCTGGGCTTGTTGTAGTCCAGCCGCCACCTGTCGACTCTAATGATCCGAATGCGCCGCACGAGGCGGGAATCTGGCTGCTTAAAACGGCCGAGGGTTCTGAGAAGCAGATGATTCAACTTGAGCCATCAGTTTTCAGCGGAGGGAAAGCGACCGGAATGGGTTGGGCGCTGCTGACTTATGGGATCACAAAAATCAAGCTGAAGGGCGTTTTGCGAGAGCCAAACGCGCATACGCAAATCGAAGATCCTCGCCCTACCTTTTACTTTTATTTTGAGGTGACTAACAGCGGATTAAGCAATTCCAGCTGGGAATGGTTTTCTTCAGCCACGAGTCCGAACGAGTTTGTCCTGGTTGAGATGGACACGAAAAAAGATCGGAGGGAAGCAGTGCTCGGCTCTGCCAGCGTGTTTACTTCGCACACCGGTCCAGAGAATAGTAAGTTGAAACCATTTGATTTCGACAAGATCGCGCCCGGGGTCTTTAAGGTGACTCCACACGAGGATTTATCACCAGGCGAATACATGTTCTATTACGGCAGAGTCGATTCAAAAATAATCAAGGTATTCGATTTCGGCATCAAGCCTTGAAAGGGCATATACCCATATAGCGCGGGAGCGCAGGCATCTTTGCCTGCCCGCCTCTCGGCTCCCGCGCCACGCGTATACCGGCGAGCCGTTATCTGCGATATACTCTTACTTGTTTGCAAGAATCCCCGCTGCAATTATGCCTGCGAATCTATAGAGCAGAAATGTAATGCTGAGAAAAGGCGACCAGATTGGTCCTTATACTCTTGACCGAAAGCTAGGTCGAGGGTCATTCGGATTTGTCTGGCTGGCTGAACGCCGCACCGTTATTGCCACGACTCAGGTAGCGATCAAAATCCCAATCGATGATGACGTAGACATCAACTTGATTCGCGGAGAAGCCGCTCTGTGGGCGCAGGCAAGCGGTCACCCAAACATTCTGCCGATCATCGAAGCGAACGTTTATGAGGATCTGGTCGTTCTGGTCAGCGAATACGCTCCGGACGGATCGCTGGCAGATTGGCTCAAAAATTATAACGGAGCCGCTCCGTCAATTCAGGCTGCGGTAGAGATGGCTGCCGGTATTCTGGCTGGACTTCAACATCTGCATTCGCGGCGAATAATTCATCGCGATCTGAAACCGGCGAACATTCTTCTTCAAGGTCAGGAGCCTCGCCTGACCGATTTCGGTATTTCGCGTGTCCTGAAAACCACTGGGCTCAGCGGCATTGTGGCGGGCACTCCGCAGTACATGGCGCCCGAGGCTTTTGCAGGTCAGCGGAACGAACAAACCGACATCTGGGCGGTTGGCGTTATCCTTTATCAAATGCTAAGCGGAACGTTGCCTTATCCGCAAACCGATTTCTCTGAGATGGCGGTGGCAGTACAGAATACCGCACCGCGACCGTTGCCTTCCTCCATTCCAGAACCGTTGCGCCAGATTGTTGCGCGAGCTTTGGAAGGGAACCCAAACCGACGGTTTCATGCCGCGGCTGAGATGAAGTCAGCCCTGGAAGGTTTTGCGCGGGCGAGTCATCACGTCGGGTACACGACCACGCCACTTGCGGCGGCCGCCGGTGGATTGCAAAGCGAGTCCACGGTCCTGGTTAATCCTCCCGTTGCCGTGCAGCCGCCACAGAGGCTCGAACAAGAGCGACGCACGCCCACTTACGAAACCGTCGGCAAAGACAGGCCAGTGCATCTGTCGAATGAACAGTTGCGACCGGCGGTCCAGGCTGCTCAAAATCAGACTCAGCCGTTGATTAAAGGCGCGGCGAACAAGCTCCTGGCTCTGTTTCTGTACGCCGTAGCGAACACAATCGGCTGGGGCGCCTTCCTGGGATTGTGGGTTATTTTTGGCAGAGCTATTAAGGGTGAGTTGGGCGACAACATAATTCCGTTCTTTGGCCTGGTTCTGTCCTTCTTCGTAGCAACTGGACCGCTGATTGTATTAAGAAGATATGCCAGAGTCTGGATCTGGTTGTGGCTGTTGTCGACGTTTGTACCATTCACCCTGTTTGCCCTGGCCCTTTGGGGGACGGTTCAATTGCACCTCCAGGATTCGGTAATACTTTCAATCGTTGTATTCTCTGGATTACTGATGATTGTGTTGCAGTGGTTGAGTCTTTTGAAACAAGTCAGCAGATCATGGCTGTGGATTATCGGGTCGATTGTCACCATACCAATATTCATCGTTTTGCTTCCGAACGCCGATTATTACATGACGCCGTTGATCCGATCAGCGTTTGGTGATTACACGTTTGCCAACGGATTAGAAGGTCTGATTATGGGTAGCATCATTGGATTCATCGTTGGTGTCGCACAGGGTTTGTGTTTGATATTGTTCAAGACGAAGAAGTCGGCTCGATGATTTGCTGATCTCGTGAACGAGAACGAAGCCACAAATAAAGTCTCGTGATGGAATTGACGAATTTCTTCGTCAATTATTAATAAGGTATAATAATCAGGCTATGATTAAAGCGACTCAAACAATTCCTTTGACCGAATGGGAGGATGGAACGATTCGTATAGAAGGATCGCGAGTCACGCTGGACAGCATAGTCCGTTTGTTCAAATCAGGCGAGACGGCTGACCAGATTCAATACAGCTATCCATCGCTGACGCTCAGGGAAATTTACGGCGCTATCTATTACTATTTGGAAAACTCGGGGCTAATGGAAGATTATTTGCTCAAACAACAAAAGGTCGCCGAAGAGTCGCGGGAGTTTATCGATAGCCATTTTAATTCTGCGCCTTTGCGCGAGAGAATAAAGACGCGTCGTGCTCAATTAATCAAGAAGTAATCTTCATCCCCGATCATCAAAATCCTTACAGACGAGAATTTTAATTATCAATACTGCGCGGTCTGAGAATACACCGGCCACAGTTGGATCATGTTATTGCGCAAAATACGGATCTCAACGGCGTAAGTGATCCGACACTATTAGAATAGGCTGCCCGGCACGATCGAGTCCTGGTCACACAGGACATTAGTACAGTTCCTAAATATGCCTATGAACGCGTTAGCTCAGGTCTCCGAATGACTGGCGTGATTGTTGTTCCAGAGACAATGCCGATTGGAATTGCAATCGAAGAATTGCTAACCGTTATCGAATGCTCTGAGCAAACTGAGTACGAGAACCAGGTTCTGCATCTCCCAGTTTAATCAACAGCTTCGTTTAGTTGGATTTCCTCGCCTGCGCTTGAACAGCGGTAATCGCCACCGCATCGACAATATCTTCAGCCTTGCAGCCGCGAGACAAATCATTGCAAGGTCGATCCAGCCCTTGCAAGATCGGACCAATCGCTGTCGCTCCGGCCAACCGCTCTGTAATTTTGTAAGCGATATTGCCTGCCTCAAGCGAAGGGAAGATCAACACATTAGCTCGACCGCCGATGGGACTGCCCGGCGCTTTGCTGTCGGCGACTTTCGGGACGATTGCAGCATCGACTTGTAATTCACCGTCGATTAATAATTCAGGTGCGCGAGCGCGAATTGTTTTTGTTGCCTCTACAACTTTATCGATCCAGGGAT
>DASRDY010000091.1:0-11320 GCA_035652355.1 Blastocatellia bacterium | reverse complement strand
TCATCGTCGATTACGCAGACGGAAGATTCCCTTGCGCTTAAGTCAATTCCACTGTAAAACGCCATAAGCGGCCTCCTTTGTTTAAAAGATATTCTCGCGGGCGATTATACGCCCGTGAGGCCGCCTCTATTGAGTATCAGCAGTCACGATTCAGTAACTGCTTTGTTTCTTTCAATAAAGCTGTGACAGGTAGTGTGACACCGCCGTTCTAGGTCTAAGTTTGGCCATACGCTGTCACACGGTAGCGCGTTCATAAAGCCTGCCCGCTCCTCCCAAACGTGACTCTATTGACCGTAAGCTGGTAGAATAGGAAATCTTATAAGAATAAAGGGCCTGCTGTTTGTCGGCTCTTGAATCAAAAACCGGAGAAGTTGATGAATTATCACGAGAATGTTCTTAGCCTGATCGGCAACACCCCGCTGGTAAAGCTGAATCGATTAACACACGGAATCAAGGCAACGGTTCTGGGAAAGATGGAAAGCCTGAATCCCGGCTATTCCGTAAAAGATCGTATCGGCATTTCGATGATCGAAGCGGCTGAACGCGAAGGCAAACTAAGACCAGGTGGCACTATCGTCGAGGCGACCTCGGGAAACACCGGAATAGGATTGGCGCTGGCGGCTGCGGTAAAAGGTTATCGCTGCATTTTTGTAATGACCGATAAGGCATCGGTTGAGAAAGTGCGTTATTTGAAATCGCTCGGAGCAGATGTGGTTATAACTCCGGTTTCCGCAAAGCCGGGCTCGCCCGACCATTATGTTTCTACAGCGAAGCGCATCGCAGAAGAGACTCCGAATTCGTTCTTTCCTTTTCAATATTCGAACCCGAACAACCCTCTGGCGCATTATCGAACGACCGGTCCAGAGTTGTGGGAACAGACAGAGGGGAAGATAACGCACTTTGTAGCGGGCCTCGGCACCGGAGGGACGATCTCCGGTACAGGCAGATTTCTTAAAGAGAAGAATCCCGATATTCAAATCATCGGAGCCGACCCATATGGATCGGTTTTCAAGACTTATAAAGAGACTGGAAAGCTGGTGGAAGCTACTCCCTACCTTGTCGAAGGGATTGGACAGGAGATCATCCCGGAGAACGTTCACATCAAATATGTAGACAGGATAATCAACGTAACTGACCGCGAGTCATTCGAACTGTCACGGCAGCTCGGGCGCCAGGAAGGAATTTTCTGCGGAGGTTCAACCGGCACGAATCTGGCAGCGGCGTTGAAAGTAGCACGTGATCTGGATGAGAACGGATTGGTCGTATTTATTGTCTGCGACACTGGCGAGCACTATTTGACGAAACATCATTCGGATGAATGGATGAAAGAGAAGCGATTACTCGAACCGCAGAAGATTACCGCCAATCTCATTACGAAGACGAAGAGACCGACGTCACCATCGTCTCTGATATCTGTCGCGCCGAGCGAGCGCATAGCCGATGCGTTGACAAAGATGGATCAACTGGGACTTGCGCAGATTCCGGTTATTGAAGAAGGCAAGCCGATCGGCTCATTGCGCGAGAATCGACTGCTGGCCAAGGTTCTTCGCAATCGCGAATTGATGGAAGCATCGGTTAGCGATGTAATGGAACCTTGTTTTCCAATTATCGATATTGATGCCAGTCTTAACGAGATTACCCGCGAACTGCAAAAGAGTCCGGCCGTTCTGGTTGAAGAGTACGGACGAATTACAGGCATTATCACGCGCCACGATATTCTGGATACGCCGTCGAATAGTTTGCTGTGATAGAGGGATACTGTATTGTCATTAATGCTGAAAGAGATCGCCGAGCAACCGGCGGCGCTCGCGAAAACGTTAACTGAAGAACGAAGTAAGATTACGCGGCTCGGTTCGTTTCTTAAGTCTCGCGATATCGATTTAATCATTCTTGTTGCGCGTGGAAGCTCAGACAACGCAGCCCTTCTCGGCCGGTATCTTATCGAAGCTACTACAGGCATTCCTGTTTCGCTTTGCGCGCCGTCGGTTTACACGCTTTACAATGGGAAACTCGATCTAAAGCGCGCGCTGGTTATTGGCGTCTCGCAATCAGGCGAAGGCGAAGACATAAACCAGGTCCTTGAAAAGACTCGCTCGTTTGGTGCATATACAATCGGTATCACTAATGAACCAGCATCATCAATGGTCAGGATCGTCGATGAAACGCTGTTGATGCACGGCGGAAAAGAGCAGTCCGTTGCTGCGACTAAAACATATACAGGCCAGATGCTGCTCTTCTATATGCTTTCCGAAGCTCTTGCTGATACCGCCAAAGCTGTCAAATGTGAGGCTATTCCGGATTACACAGCGCGAGCGCTCGAACTACAAAATTCGATTGCAGAACTCGTTGAACGCTATGTCTTTATGGAGAACTGCGTCGTAGTGGGCCGCGGTCTCGTCTACGGCAATGCGTACGAGATGGCGCTAAAGCTGATGGAGACCTGCTACGTTGTTGCCGAGCGTTTTTCGTCGGCCGATTTCCTGCACGGTCCGCTCGCGATGGTTGAGCGACATTTCCCGATATTTCTGTTTGCGCCTCCGGGTGTAACTCTGAAAGGCGTTCGCGAATTGATGCAACGTCTGAACGAACTGCGGGCAGACACTCTCGTCATAACTGCTGATGAAGAGTGTTCAAAGCTGAGTACTCGCTGCATTCAGATGCCCGGCGAGATAGCCGAGTGGCTTGCGCCAATTCCTTATATTATTCCGGCTCAGTTATTCGCTGCGTTGCTGGCAGATGCAAAGGGATTGAGTCCTGATAAGCCGAGATCGCTTTCAAAAGTCACTAGGACTTTATGATCTGTCCGTTTAGGAAGGTCCTGGAGTGGTAGTATCCAGCACCAGATTCCAGGTTCCATTCGCATCGCGTTTCCAGACTCTTACGTAGTAGCCTTTCTCAACGGGCTTTCGTGTGTTTGCATCGTCTATCTCGTAACTTCCATAGGTGTAACCCAGATCTCCGGCAACAGAGACATCCGATTTCAACGGCCACCACTTCATGGTTATTCCTCGGGTTGTCGCCTTCAGATAGGTAAGAACTGCGCTCCGATCAGTAAACGGCAGATACCCGTTTCGATGCATTCGGCAATCAGTACCAAGATAACGATCGTATGCGTACATCAAGCCCTGATTTTCACTGAGCTTCAAAAACTCTTTATCATAGGTCAAGAGGCCGGCCCGTTCCGCTTCCGGATTCCCATTTGGAGTTGAGAGCTTTCCTTTTGCATGCACTGCGGCCCTGAATTTTTCTTTACCTTCACCAGAAACAGGAGTCTTGATTCCGCAGTCGACTGCAACCTTCCAGTTACCGTCTGCCTGCTTTTTCCAAATAGAGAAATAGTGACCGTACCTGGTAGCCGCCGTTTCGGGTCTGCGGTCGGTAAATGTATAAGGACCGGTCGTGTAGCCAAGCTCGCCGCTCGCTGCAACGTCGGCGTAAACGGGCTCCCACTTGAGCTCTGTTGTCGGCCTCACATCCGATTGTTTAGACAGTGTCTCTTTGGCATTTACAGGGCCTGGCTGGAATTCAATTCCGTCATCCGCGAAGAATTCTAAGAACGAATTACGCACCCCTTTTTCAACCGAGGTCTTCGAAAAGGCGCGTTCGGCTGCAACCAGGCTGTCCAGCGCGGCCGAGGAACTCTTATCCTGCCAGGCCCACACAGTCGAAATCATCAACAGCAACAAAATTGATGTAATCAAATACTTCATGGTTATTTCGGATCCTTGTTTGAATGCTGATCAGCAGGTCGTGGGCGTTGGCGAACACCGTTACCATACTTCTCAATCTTTCGAGTTTTCATATTGTAGACATCACCTGCTGAAAGAACGTAGTAAGGCTTTTCCCAGGGTTCGTAGGCTTGCGTATTATCGTGAATAGCGACTTTGAATGCACCCATCACTTCAAACTTATCACCACGAACTATGATGGCTGTGTCTTCGGACAAACCGATACCAAGAAGATCGGGATATTTCTTTATGACCGGGATCAAGTCGTCCCATCTATTCCGAGCATTAATATGCTGATCTATGGCCGATTTCCGCAGGAAAGCAAAACCATTCTGATGTTCCGGTTCAGGAGCCATAACGATATCTGGCCCCGCAACAGCGCCTCTGGTCAGATATTGGCCTTGAATTGTAGCGCCCGCAGAACTGCCGCCAATCACTCCGCCGCGGTCCAGCACGTTAAAAAACTCTTTCAACGTCAAAGTACCAGCATAAGAATCAACGATGTTCCATTGGCGACCTCCGTCGAACCAGACAGCGTTCGCCGTTCTCAGCGGTTTTACGAACTCTTCTGTGTTTGCGACCTTCGGATCGTTGGTGTGCAACATCACGACGTTTTTGACGCCCCGCTTTTTCCAGGGAGCAACAACATCTTCTTCCTTGTAGACCTTGATTGAACCGTCCGCGTTTTTGTTCCCGCCCGCAGTCGGCACAATAACGAAATTGGCGTTTGGACCTCCGGCCAATTCGATGAATTTTTGCGCAATACCGGATGTCTCGCTCATATTGCCGCCGACGATAAGAAGAGTCCCTTTCGCCGGCCCATATTCAGGTTGCTGCTGGCCGGCTACAAAGCTGACATTGGCAAAGACTAAAAGTAGAGCAATCAAGGAATAGGAGAACCATTTTTTCATAGCGGACCTTTTCTGCCTCTAAATGAAGTATCAGACGGTTAAGCTTGCACGCAGACCTGCTCAGAAGATCTGTCAATTGATTCCAAAAACCGATAAGGCAAAAAGTTTATTTTCACCGAACGGCAAATACAAGCAATTTTAGAAAAATAGCGTATTGACAACTTTAGCTATACTTAATCTGAAACTTGAAAGGAGACTGAAATGATTGCTGTGCGCCCGGCATCAGAACGCGGACATCTGAATTTCGGTTGGTTGGATACGTATCATTCGTTCTCTTTTGGCGAGTATTACGATTACAACCATATGGGATTTAGCGATCTGCGTGTTATCAACGAAGATTACGTCAGTCCAGGCCGAGGATTTCCAACTCATCCGCATCGGGATATGGAGATAATCACTTATGTGCTGGACGGAGCACTGGAACACAGAGACAGTATGGGAACGGGATCCGTTATTCGGCCCGGCGACGTCCAGCGTATGAGCGCAGGTTCAGGAATAACGCACAGCGAATTCAATCATTCAAAGACAGAGTTGGTCCATCTACTTCAAATATGGATCATGCCGAATAAGCATGGCGTTAAGCCGAGTTACGAACAGAAGTATTACAGCGCAGACGAAAAACGCGGTAACTTGCGCCTTGTTGCGTCACCAGACGGAAGTTACGGTTCGGTGACTATTAATCAGGATGCAAAACTATTTGCGACTATTCTCTCGCCTGGACAGGAATTGACACACAAACTTGAAAACGGGCGAAGCGCCTGGATACAGGTCGCTCGCGGAAATGTGACTGTTGACGGAAAGGAATTACATCATGGCGATGGCGCCGCAGTCACCGATCAGAATTTGTTAAACCTGATCGCAATCGACGAGGCCGAAGTTCTGTTGTTCGATTTGGCGGAATAGAAACTATTCCGCCGCAGCTTCCCTGTGTCGCTCTCCCCATTTCGCCAAAAGTTTACTGCGCTTTTCCAGTGTTTCTTTTACGTTTGGAATCTTCATTACTAACTGCTCAAGATGAATCAGATAATTCGACTCACCGAACATTTCGCGAACATCTGCAATGAACGGCTCAATTTTCGAGAATACGACGATGTGTTCGGTGTTGGCATCCAGAAACATCTTTTCGTCTATTCCGTCATTAATTACAAATGACGCGGCCATATCCCAATAGGATGTAATCATTCGGTAATAAGCGCTCGATTCAAACCCACCAACCATTAGCCTGACGATATCTTTCGGTCCAGTCGGATTGAACTCGGTAAAGTACCAGGCCCTCGCTTTACGCATAGTCTCATCGCGCCTGAGTTCATAAAGCTTAAGAATCAGGTCAACATCATGTTGTTTTGAAGCCATCAAGATTCTCCAGATTAGGATTAGATTAGAATTAACAGTCTTAATCCTATTCAGGTACGCAAGTTTTTTCGCGAGTCGAGCGGGGTTATAGCGATAAACGCATCTCTATTTCGATGATGAATTATCGTCTGTGGACTCGTTAGTTCCTTCGGCCAGTTTCTGTTGCCTCAACGCAGCCGCGCCTAGCAGCCCGCCCATACCCATCGATTCCACTGCTGTGCTAGGCACAAGCATCAATGCGCCCTTCTCTTTCAGTCCTTCGTATAGCATATTCATTGCGCGCAGATGGAGTGCTGTAGGATTGCCTTCGTAAGATTTCGCTGCCTTTTCGAACATATGGGCAATTTCGACTTCTGCCTCCCCTAATATAATGCGAGCCTGTTTTTCACGAGAGGCTTGAGCTTCCCTGGACATCGCATCCTGAAGCGATTCCGGAATCACAACATCGCGCATCTCAACCGACTGGACGGTTACGCCCCACGGATTTGAACGTTCGTCGATCAGTTTTTGCAACTCTTCTTCGATCTTTTCGCGACCGCGAAGTAGATCGGCCAATGACGTACGGCCAATAATATCGCGCAATGCTGTCTGGGCCGCCCAGCTTACTGCCTGACTGTAATTCTGTACCTCCAGCGCCGCTTTTTCGGGATCGTAGACCATCCAGAACAGAACCGCGTCAACGTTAACAGGCACTGTATCTGAAGTCAGGGTCTGTTCGGCGGCAAAGCTGGTTGTTGTTATTCGCTGATCAACGTAGGCAGAAACTGTATCGACGAAAGGAATGATCCAGAATAACCCAGGACCTTTCAGTCCGACGTAACGCCCCAGGCGGAGAACAACTGCGCGCTCCCACTGTTTGGCGATCTTGGGAGCTCGCGACAAAAGAATACCGATGATGGCGCCAATAATTGCGCCTAGGGGATTGGCCATCATCAAAGTGGCAAGAGCTCCAAGCCCCAGAGGACCAAGAAACAACAGCGCCGAGACAACATTGGGCCGCGGCTGATTAACTGACTGAAGATTCCTCTGATCTCTAATTTCCATATTAGCCATTTTTCATCTTCTCCTTCTTGCGCCGGTTTATCAGGTTATCCAGGACGTCATTGGCTGAAAAACCGAGGCTGGCAGCCTCTGCAAGAGCCCTGTCGATTACCTTATCAAGTTTGCCATTATTAGCCTGCCGCCCGTTTCTTGAAATGTCCGCAGGGTGTGCCTGAACAAAGGTACCGACTCCGCGCCTCGTCCCTAGAATTCCGACGCGTTCCAATTCAGCGTAGACTTTTGCTACGGTGTTTGCGTTGATTCGCAAATCGACAGCAAGTTGCCTCACAGTAGGCAGCTGGTCCCCGATATTTAATTGCCCTGTAGCTACAGCGAACTTGATCGCTCGTTCTAGTTGAGCATAAAGCGGCATTGGGTCTCGGTCATCGACCTTAAACATGGCCTTCACCATTGTTATATTGTACGACAACAATAGTACAATGTTCAACGAAACTTGTCGGAGAGTATTATGGATTCTGTTGGCGGGTTGCAGCGAAGGGGAACGCACTTGACTGAGGCAAACCCCAGTCAAGTGTTTGGATTAAGACCTTACTGTTTGCCGACTTTCTCCGGATTCTTTACCGGATCAGCCGGTTTGGTTGGGAGTTTTGGCGGATTCGCGCTGATCTTCTTCATTAATTCGCTAACCGCTCGCTCCAGCTGCGGATCGTGTCCACCAATGACTGATTTAGGATCGTTGTCGACTTCGATGTCAGGATCGACTCCGTGACCTTCAATCACCCATTTGCCGTCGAGGCTCGCGGTGGCAAAGCCCGGAACAAAAACAGTGCCGCCGTCAATTAGTGGGCCTTCGTTCCTGATGCCGACTACGCCTCCCCACGATCGTTTGCCAATCAATGGTCCGAGTCCAGCCTGACGGAACATATACGGGAAGATGTCTCCGTCAGATGAAGAGTTCTCGTTCAACAGCGCAGCCATCGGCCCAATGAAGACTCCGTCGGGATAAGTTGAGGCTTCGCTCGTGTTGCGGGTGAAATTGACGCCAAGCGCTTTCCGACTGAGCCTCTCAATCAGCATTCGCGACACATTGCCGCCGCCGTTGGCTCGGTCATCGATGATCAGTGCTTCTTTCTTGAGTTGCGGATAGTACCACTTGATGAACTCGCGGATGCCTGCTGGACCCATGTCCGGAACGTGGATGTAGCCGATCTTGCCGCCGCTCAACTCGGTAACTTTACGTCGATTGTCAGCTACCCAGTTGAGGTAGATCAGATCACTTTCATTGGTGACCGATCGATACGAAGTCGTCCATGGGTTTTCACCGTTCGGTGACTTGCTTAAGGTCAACTGTACCGGGTTGTCCGCTCTGTTGCGGAGAAGCTTGTACGGATCTTCATCCGCTCTTAATTGTTCGCCGTTAATTGCCAGCACGTAATCGCCAACTGCTGCATTTACGCCGACTTCTGTAAGAGGTGAGCGATAAATCGGCTCCTCATTCTGGCCTTCGAAGATCTTCGAGATTCTGTACTTTCCTGAAGCTTTATCCAGCTCGAACCTTGCTCCCGGCAATGCGACTCGCGGTCGCGGCGGAAGCTGGAAATCACCGCCTTCGATGTAGGCGTGCTGAACTGTCAATTCAGCGATCATCTCGCTGATCACGTAATTCAGGTCCGATCTGTGAGCTACATACGGAAGCAGCGAACGATACTGTTCCCGCATCGATTCCCAATCGAATCCGTGCATATTCTGAACGTAGAAGAAATCGCGATAGCGGCGCCAGACTTCATCGAAGATCTGCGCCCATTCTTCTGTCGGGACTCGGTCGACCATTAGGCCACTGAGTGAGATCGGTTTCTTTGCCTTGTCTCCACCTGGAACTGCGTCAAACAGGAAGACTCCGCCCTGTTGAAACGCCAGCACTTTTGAACCATCGTCAGAGAGCGTATATCCACCCGTCCCTTCACCAAGAACTGTGTCCTTGTGATCCTTCATCGAGAAGATATGAAGCGCCGGAGGAGCATCGCCCTGCCTACCGTAATAAAACGCCGGGAACGTAACGTAGAGCAGAAATCCGTTCTTTGCGCTCAGACCGCCAATGTTGTTTGGATCAACCGGCACTCTGGTTGAACGAGCGCCTAAACCGTCAAAGTCCACATTGAACTCTGCCGGTGGTTTCGGAGCAGGCTTGGCATCCGCCGGTTTCGACGAATCGCTGTCATCCTTTGTAATCGTGACTTCGTCGCTCTCTGGCGGGAACGGATTCTTTACATCCTTCCTCAAAGCCAGAGCATAGATCTCTGCGCCTTTATTGGTCGCGTAATTGAACTCCGACTGTGAGATCAACGGAGCAAATTCGTGATTACCAATAATGAATAGATAGTTGCCCTGAGGATCCCAAACGGGACTGGTGTTGTTGAAGTAGTCATCAGTGACTTTATGAAGCTGCTTGTCCTTATCGCTCCAGATATAAACGACAGAGAAACCATTCTCGGCATTCATACTGAACGTCAGATAATGGCCCTTTGGTGACCACGTGTAATCCCGAATCTGTCCGCGGCTGTCATGGGCAATCTCCACCATGCTCTTATCTGCAAGAGTAACAACGTACAGCTTGCCGAAATTATCCCCGAACGCGATCATCTTTCCATCGGCCGACCATTCTGGCGCATAGTGGAACGACTTGCTTCCCTTGGTGATCTGCTCTGCCGGACCTGATCCGTCCTGAGGAATCACGTACACTTCTTCTTCACCGCTCTTGTCTGAGATGAAGGCGATCTTCGATCCATCAGGTGACCACCGCGGCCATTTGTCGTGAGCTCCCGACGAATGCGTCAGGTTCCGAGTCGGTCCCTTTTCAATCGGCACGGTGAAGATGTCGCCGCGTGCTCCGATCAAAACACGCTCGCCCTTCGGGCTCAGCGATACGTCTTCAATATTGCCGGCGACACTGATTCGGCTTGGTCGTTTGTATAATCCATCGTCAGGGACAGTAATTGAAAGCGGCGTTACCTTTTGCGACTTAACGTCCAGAATCTGAAGCTCGCCATCTAACTCATAAACAATCCTGCTCTCTCGATCAGAGCTCGGCCAACGCACGTCCCAGGTCTTGTTGTGGGTGACTTCATTAGTCTTACCGCTGGCGACGTCGTAACTGTAGAGATTGAAATGACCATCTTTATCGGAATTGAAATAGATGCTGCCGCCGATCCACATCGGATCGCGACTGGCGCGCTCGCCTTCTGAAATGCGTTTGGCGTCATAGCTCTTCATATTAAAGATGTAGAGCTGGTTCGCCATACCGCCGCTGTATCTCTTCTCTGTGCGGAAATCGCGGAAGCGGGGCGAATAGACCATCTGCGAACCGTCAGGCGAGAAAGCTCCTGAGCCAGCTTCTGGCATCGGTAATGGTTCAGCCGGACCGCCTGTTACCGGCACCGTGTAAAGGCGATCGATCGGCAACGTCCAGGAATCGCGCAACGAACGGAAGATCACTGACTTTCCGTCATTGGTCCATCCGTAAACCTGGTTGTCGTATCCCCATCGCGGAGCAAGCGGACCCCGCGCCGGATAATATGTAAGCTGTTTCGGCTCGCCGCCCGTTGCCGGAATCACATAGACTTGCTCGTCGCCATCATATTGACCGGTAAAGGCTATCCATTTTCCGTCCGGCCAAAACTTTGCGAACATTTCCAGACCCGAATGAGCCGTAAGTCGCGTAGCCGTCCCGCCGCTGGTCGATGCGATCCACAGATCTCCAGCGTAAGTAAAGACGACTTTGTCGCCGTGAATGTCCGGAAAGCGCAACAGCTTGGTCTGACCAAACGCCGACGCCGGAATAAATAGAAGGATCGCCAAAACGGCGATATAAAACATCTTCGACCTAAATACCATATTTCCTCCAGAGAAAAGTTGTGCTGCCGCTGGCATTTCGCGGTTAGCCACACGCGCCTCTGACTCATTTGATAATTGCAAAATCTCCCCAACGATGATTACTCAGATAAAAGACCTGATTGAATTGGAGATGTCCCACATCTTAAACGACGTAATATGAAGAATAGTTGAGAAAATGTGAATCGGCAATGCATTGTTTCTGATCTCAAGTAGGTACCACAACCCGCCAGCTTGTTCCACTATGTGACATCGAATGGTTAAACTCGGCCGGCTCGGTTAAGTGTCCCATCACGTGTCACAGTTTTATTGATAGAAAGCAAAGCGGTTAGTCGGCTGTGACTGCTGATACTCAATAGAGGCGGCCTCACGGGCGTATAATCGCCCGCGAGAAATATCTTTAAAACAAAGGAGGCCGCTTCTATGGCGTTTTACTGC
>DASRDY010000090.1:0-29514 GCA_035652355.1 Blastocatellia bacterium | reverse complement strand
CTGGCAACTGTTTGTGGATCGGGTATTCTCCCGATCCTGGCAAGGATTGTGGAATGCGATTAGGCTGAAACTGTTGTGGCACAATTTGCGTCACGTAAACATCATTTCCGCCTAATCAACTCAAGACTGGGGTTTAGTTAGGGCCGCTAAAAATACGCGACAATCTTCCTGAGGTGGTGGCCCTTCAACCAGAGACAACGTGCTGGTTTTTCGCCACTTTGTGATCCGGCGAATGCGGATAACTACTCGTATATTAACAAAGTTAGTGCCATTTGTACACGATCTTCGCAAAATTCACACACCGGCCTCATCTCCGAAGAGGTGAGTTCAGACCTTTCTGAAAAGCGTGACATCCATTGGCCTCATTATGCCGGGCACCACTCAGGTGTCACGGCGTAATCAGAAGATACTAAACCATTTAGAGACGCTGTGACAGTGTGACACCAGTTGGCCAACAATTAATCCTTGTGGCAAAACGTAGCAGTTTGTGCTGCAATATGGTACAGGAAAATTGAATCACTGAGGTGACGGACGCAAGTTCAGATCGCCATTTCCGTTCACATTTATAAGGCCTACCCGTAAGAGCGGTTGGTTTGTTCGAACGTAACCGGAGCTGAACATGGAGCGAATAGCCGGAAATAGCACCCGATCAAACGCGATACGCGTCGTCAGCGTGGGACATGCGGTCTTTGCGGTAATGATGGTCTCAATCGGAGTCATTGGACTGGTTCGAGGTGTTTTTACTCCTACCTGGGTTGGCGTACCCAAAGCTGTCCCTTTGCGCGTGGAGCTGGCTTATCTTTGCGGTTTGGTCTCTCTGCTGACAGGCATTGGACTATTGTGGCGACGCACAGCGCTTATCGCAGCCAGCGTGCTGCTCAGTTCTTTGCTGATTTGGATGCTGCTGTTCAGAATATATCCCATCGTTATCGCTCCAAAGACGACCGATCCATGGTGGGCCTGCGGTGATACTGCGGTAATGATTGGGGCCGCCTGGGTTCTGTATGTCTGGTTCGCCGCCGATCGTGGACGTCCCGGTTTGCTCGCCGGCGACACGGGTCTGCACATCGCGAGGGTATTTTACGGCCTGGGATTAATCCCTTTCGGCATAGCCCATTTTACCTATCTGGATCGGACCGTCTCGATGGTCCCTGGATGGCTACCGTGGCACCTGGGATGGGCTTACTTCACTGGCATTTCCTTGATCGTTGCTGGAGTAGCGATAGTCATTGGCGTGTATGGACGACTGGCCGCCGCGCTCTCTGCATTGGAGCTAGGCTTGTTTACGCTGCTGGTGTGGGGGCCGGTCGTAGTGGCAGGCCCGAGAGCCTCTGATTGGGGGGAGATCATCAGTTCCTGCGTATTAACCGCAGCCGCCTGGGTTGTGGCGGATTCCTACCGAGGTATGCCCTGGCTGGCAATCGGAAGGCGATAGTTAACTGCATCAACCCATCACTTTTTGCGCGTCGCAAAGCTTGGCCGTCTTCGCAACCTAAGCGATACTACCCGATGAACTGCTCTCCCTGGCTGCGTGAGGTAATAGGAAAAGCTCGACCGGAGACTGACAACGGGCGAAGAGGAGACGACTATGAGTGAACTACGATATCCAAACGAAAGCAGAGAATATCGCGATGCGCGGGATTCACTGCTCAACGAAGAGCAAGAGCTTGTAGCCAAGGTAAAATCCTTAGCCGAAAAACGACGCAACCTTCCGCTCGGCGGAGAGTTAAAAGAAGACTACGTTTTTCAGTGGGCTAACGATAGCAAAGTGGGCAAGAGCGTGAAATTCTCTGAATTGTTTGGAGACAAAAACACGCTGCTGCTTTATTCATTCATGTTTGGTCCAGGTTGGGACCGTCCGTGTCTTTCCTGTACGTCTCTGGTCGACGGGTTTGATCGAACGTGGTACTCGGTCAGTCAAAACGCATCCTTTGCTGTAATTGGCAAAGCTCCGGCCGAAAAGATTAATGCTTGGGCCAAAGAACGCGGGTGGTCGCAGATCCCGTTGGTTTCGGGATTTCAGTCCTCTTATCAAGCCGATTACAAGTGCCAGGCCGATTCCGACGATATGCAATTACCGGTCATGCATGTATTTAAGAAACAGGACGGAAAGATTTTTCATTTCTGGGGAACTGAACTAAAGGGGAATCACGTCGACACTGTATGGCCGTATTGGAATCTGATGGACTTTACGCCAGAAGGGCGGCCGGACATCCCTGTTCCACCGCAGAGGTTCCGATCCGAATTCCTTGAAAAACACTATCTGAATAAAAAATAGTGTCGAGTTGTGTTACACCACAAGTCAAGGTTTCAAAACCGACGGCGTAAGCGCGACCATTGCGGAGCCCAGCATGCTTTCGTCTTCCAACGATAGAACCGTTTGGAGAGTTGCCTCGCGATTGATCGCCATCAATGGCTGGAGCGCCTGTGCGAAACCGAAGCTCATCCGACTGAGTTTTAATTTCATGTGAATATTGGTGTATTTGTCGACGGCTGATATTTCCCAGTCGAAAGCAAAATTGTTTGGAGCTTCGGAATTAAATCTCTTAATCGCTCTTGCCAGAGTGTTTTCCGCCAGCACGGTATCGAAATGGGCGAGAATTCCGGCCGCAGTCAATATAAGATAAGCGGCTCCAGGATGCGAAAGTTTTTCGGCGATTGCCAGACCGTTGTTGACAGCTTCGGCCGCTTTGGTTCTGGCTCCCATTGCCACGCGCCTGTCCGCTATGTCGATCCATAGCATCGCCGAAGCCAACCCATCAGGCATGCGCGCGGCAATCTGTTCCGCTGATCCCAGATTTCCCTGATCAATCGCTTGAGCGGATTCGTCAAAGTCGATCAATGTCGCCACGGCGGAACTAATTGTTGTGTTGATGATCTTTTCGTTTATCGATTTCGCTTGTTTGAGATCGTTCTTATTGCAAGCTGTTTCGGCGAGCCTTTGATACCATATGTCGCGCGTGTTCTGGTCCTCGATTTTTTCGATGTCCTCAATCGTTCTATTAAAACGGTAGTCATCCGGAAATGACAAGACGGAGACGTTATTTATGCTTTCACCGAGTTCGTCCTTCAGCCTCTGAAGCGCCACTGAGAGTTGCTGTGCCGCTGAAGGTGCGATCCGCTCCGCAAGCGGCAGAATCTGAGTTCCATAAATAAAATATCGCTTTTGTTGGACCTGTTCCGTCACTGGCCGCGAAAGTATTTCTGTAGCAGCGTCGATGTACGAATGAATCAATTCCTGACTGACTTCTGGTCGCGCAACGTTGATAACCACCACAGGTTCATTTTCGATCTCGCTGAGGATTAACAGATTCGGAATGTCAGGGTTCTTCAAGAGGAATGACGACGTAAAAACATAGGCTCCCAGCGACTCTATGTCGAAGCCATTTGGATTCGGCTGGGATTGTAGAGTGTTGAGGGACTGAAGAAATAGACGGTCGCTGCTGGTCGCATCTTTCTTCCTGAGCCACAATAAAAAGTTAACGAAAGCATCTGAGCTACCTTCTTGAAATCCAAGCCACGCAAAATCGATCGCGCTTTTTTCATCATTATCAAGCGCCGAAAATGCAATTCCGATGCTGGTCATGCCAGGTTTGGCGTTATTGTTTTTGGGATTACTAGATTCATATTCTTTTTCAAGAAGATGTTTTGCCCAACTCGCGTCGTGTTCGGCAATCATACTTATTAAATCGAGGCGCATTCTCGGCCATGTGTCGCCGTCATATTTGTGGCTTTCCGGAAACGCATCGCTGTTGCCGGAGGAGAGATCGAGCGCCTTTGCGAACAGATCACGAGCAAAACGCTCGTCAAATTTCCAGGAGGCGTCGGCAATACCGGCAAGCGTTCGCACAGCCTTTAGCTGGTCTTTAAATTCCGTCGCGCGGTCGACAAACTGCCGCACCAGAAGCAGGCGCTGGATCCGCTTCTGTTCAGCTTCATTTCCGCTGGTTATTTTTTCGCCGGGTTTGTCAGGATGTTTGATTTTGTCGGACTGTCCCGACAACAGTGACGCCGAGGCGAGGATCAGGAATATAACTTTTAAAATGGGGCGGATACCGGGTGATGCCTGCGTCATACATTCCCTCGGCTGGTTATCATAATTGACGGCAGCAGATAGAGGCAGGTTACAGCGAAATCTCCACCTTATGATTATAAAGTTTCAAGCAATCAAGTCGAAAGTAAGAGGTGGTGGTTCGCGAATTTAAGGAGCTTTTTTCCTGTGGCCTCCGATTCCTTTTATTTGCAACACTATAACCGGACTCTAATGAGGAACTGTATGTCGCCAATCCATCGGTCGGCTGTAATTCTTTTCATAATCGTAAGCACATCCATATTTGGCATTGCGCAGCAGGGTAAAAAACCAATCAGCCTTGATAACGAAGATCTGTCTCCATACGGTGGATCGACAGACGTTGTAAACGCCGGTAAAGTGGGATGGGCGCAGGTTAATCCTGAAGCGGGCCGATTCAGCGTGATGATGCCGGGAACAGTATTAGTCGGCCAAAGACCATTATCCGTCCCAAGTGTAGGAACACTGACTACGCACATTTATCAAGCCGAAGACGGCGGACGAGAATATATCGCCTATTATGTCGACTACCCGTATGTTTTGCCGGAATCAATGATCGAGATCGCCTATGACAGCGGCAGGAATAACATGCTGAGCACTTCGAATGTCACCGTATTGAGCGAATCAACCATCAAATCGGGCGAGTACACAGGAAGACAAATGCTGGTGAAGGAAGAAACTCACAAGGGATACTTACAGATGTTTCTGGTGCGGAACCGCCTTTACGTTCTCTTTTGCGACAACGGCGCCAGCGACAAAATCTCTGACGATACCAAAAAATTCCTTTCATCGTTTAAGATTACCGCGGAATAGTCATCGCAGCTTGTTTATGTCGGAATCGTGAGGATTTGACCAACACTAATGTCATTCGGATCCTTTATTCTATTTAAAGATTGCAAATCGCTTACGCTCACCTGAAAGCTGGCAGCTATCTTATCCAGAGTATCGCCTGCTTGAACTATATATGTGTAGCCACCGCCTGAGCCGTCTCCTGATACAGTCGGTGACGAACTCGTGTCGGCGCTGCTGGTCGCACTATTATTATCAGAGTCATCTGGCGCATCCGCGTTCGATGAAGCTTGTCCGATAACGGAGGCGTTTAGATCATCCTGCGTCCCATTGAAATTGTTCAAATCCACGTTTCCCGTCACGCCTGCAATTGTGCCCGATTGCGAATGCTGCCAGAAATTCCATGTAGTCCAGCCGGCGGGAATCTTCGGCGACGAAACCCCATAATTCGCTACCCACAACGGATATGATCCGAAATTGGAATTCAGATGCGCATTCCAGAAAGACGCGAGCGTGTATATCATCGGCTTTGCGCCTATCTGTTCTTCGACCGTATCAAGCCAGGTTTGCACGCCATTAATCAGTGCAGTGTCATTTGCATTGGAGGTAATTTCGACATCAATAACAGCAGGCAAATCTCCGGTGCCTATCCCGGTAGTCTGCAGAAAATGATCGGCCTGAGCTTTCGCGTCGGCATCCGCGCGAAAGAAGTGATATGCCCCACGAAACAGGCCTGCACTTTTGACGGCGGCCCAGTTTGTTTTGAATGTTGAGTCAACAAAGGTAGTTCCATCGGTCGCCTTTATAAAGGCGTATCCAATACCGCCGTTTTTGACCTTATCCCACTCAACATTTCCCTGAAAATGCGACACATCGATTCCCGGAATATAGTCAGGCATTATAGATATTTTCCCTCCGTACGATATAGACGGGTTGTAATAGATCGATAAACGCGATGCTACGGCCGATGCTATGAAAAACAAAGGAAAAAAGAATCGGAGGCGCGGGGACACGGCGACGCGGAGACACGGGGACGCATAGATTCACTGATCCCTGACCACTGATCCCAGACCACTGACCACTGATCCCCGACCCCTGCTTTTGTTTTCACAAAATTGATTTGATCTTAACGTTCTGCTTATAGAGCCCTGCCACAATACTCTCGTAATTCGGCATCAGGGATAACAGGCGGACGGGCGTGGGCTAATCCTTACCTACTCTAAGTGTTGCCCTTGCACTATGTATGTCCCTGATGCCATTCAAAACTATGGTGTCGATGCAAAAGAGAAAGGGCAAAAGGAAGTTTCCGTGCTGACGGCAAAAGCACTTTACTGTGCTGATGACGGGTCGGTTCATCAGCATTCACACGAACAGCCCGATCATCAGGGCGCCTTTTCCGCAAAAACGCTCTATCCTGGAATCGATTCTCTTCCATTTACTGGCGATGACGCCACCGCTGGTTCTGAGACTGAGCTTCAAGCCGTTGTTCTTGGCAGAAAAGAAAACGTCGATCTGCCGCGGATTATCGAAGCATCGAATTATTACGCCAACGTCGCCAAACGAATTGCAGCAGGAGAAACCCCAAAGCGTTTGATTACTGAAATCGAGCGCTATCTTAATGACAACCGCGAACAGGTTTGGGAAAACAGTTGGGTGCGCTTTCCCGAAAGACTGCTGAGCCCGTTCGCTCTCGAAACGTTTCGGTTCGACCTTCTGGCCGATAAAAAAGCGCCGCGAAAAGGAAATCGGTCCGATATAGATCGATTCATCTTTGAACATCACGGCGAGACATTCATCCGCGTTCCTATCAGCTATTTAAGCAAACTATCAATCGCTGAACTGATCGGATGTCAGCCGAATCTCCCAAAAGCCATCGCCGAAACTGGCATTCAATTGATGCCGAATTTCCTAAGCGATAATACGTCGCCCGAGACTATATCTCTTCACGTTGTGCCACTCCGTCGCGAGACGGGACTCGGGAAAGCCCTGGCGAGAGAGACCGGAAAACGATTTCTCCTCTCACAACTCCTGATCAGTTTTGCCAATAAGCAACTGGGTCTCGAATCCACGGGACAGTCGGCGTTGATCTATTTTGCGCCGCATCCTCCTGTTCGTCAGCAGCAGTTGAACGATTGTATATCAGACGCTTTTTATCGCGAGCTTTTTATGAGCCCCTGCCTGTCAGGATGGGATCGGGGACAAGAAAAGCACGCATACATGCATCTGTGCCATCAGGTCCTGAGTCGCAGTCAGTTGAATGCCGTGGCCAAACTTCAGGAAGCGGGAATCATCGCCAATAACCTGGTGGTGTTGCCGAATCTTTCTAACACCAGCGCAGCCAACAACGGCATTCACGTCAGCATCGGCAGTCGTAGACTAACCGAGGCCATGAAGGAAAAGCCGCCTCGCATTTCCAGTGAAAAGGAAAAAGAGACCGGCGATCTGGTAATCAAAATATTCGAGCATTTCCTGCCGCTCTTTGTCGGAACGTACAGCGCCTCGCCTTATCGATACGATTTCGCAGATTTGCATCCGGAAAAGGTTCTGGGCTTTCTCCCTCACGAATTAGATTACACGCATCTTAGAATGATCTGGCGAAGGTGGAAGAAGAAATCGCATACGAAGATATTCGGTCATCCTGTATCGCCGTTCGGGCCGCAATGGCTCGATCATTTCATCAGCAAAGCATTTCGATTAAAGGGCGACTTTATAACCGACTTCCGATTAACCAACTATTTCGTTTCGCTGATGAGCACCAGTCGAAGCCCGGGACTGGACGGGAAACCAGGCAACTGCGATCGTCTGAAATCCGATCTGGCCGATCTAGGTGTCTTCGATGTGAAGATGGCGACATACCTTCTTTATCGCCTTCGCGAGTTTGCGGTGATGGGGTTTTCCGGATTCGAGGGCCGGCACTACAGCTTGTTTTGCGATCTGGAAGAGGATATGGGCCAAGCGGTAGACCTCCAGTTGCTCGTCACCGCACTGGCCTTCAAATACATCGCGGAAGGCCGTGTCACGCACGCCGACATTCCCGACGATCCTTCGATAGAAAGCGAGCGCCGCCAGATATTTTTCGGTTCGGCGATTGGGCTTCCAATTTTCAACGTCAGACGGAACACGCCGAACTTGTTGCTAAGAACGATTCTTGAGAAAACAAAACGTGTCCGACCGAGCCGTCGCTGTTCCGCCTTCCTGCGTGTCCACAATCTGGAATATCGAAAAGCGCTGATCGATCAGCTAATCGAAGACGCCGCCGATTTAATAGAGATGTTCGATCTTCGTCAAACTATCGACGACTTGAAGCTGAGGTTGGACAGACCGGAAGAATTATCGACAGCGGGGAAACTCATCAAAGGAATATTGTCGTCTGCGTCAAAACGGAATCCATTTTCACTAAACGCTGAACAATTCAATCTGGAATCGGAAAAATATTATCGCGAAACGCTCAGACGAAAACATCAGGGAGAGGCCTGGCAGTTTATTAAAGACGACCTGCGCTGGATTGATAATCACGAATCGCAACTGGACGAGAGTATCAGAAAAGCGCTCCAGTTTTGTTTGGGCGAAATGCGCGCAGTGGAGTTTTTGGAAAGAATCGAATTCGATCTGATGAACGATCGCATATCCGCTGAAGAGTTGAAACGATTGATCAATCTGATTCTGGTGTCAGTGTCGGTTGATATCCGGAAAGCGGCCCAGTCGCTGAAGAATCGCGATGACGATTATGCAACATCAGTACGTTGATCGAAGAACGGGTCAAGTCGTCACTGAGCGACTCTTCGGTGATGCTGTCGTCAATGCAATCTATTCGGAAGTCAGAGAAAAAGCTCCCATACTTTATCGCGCCGCAATCGCAAAGCGCACTTCGAAACTGCTGGCATTTCTCAATTACGATTTTACGCTGGGGACAACTCTCTCTGGGAATCGCGGATTCCTGCAAGACAGCGGGATTGACTTCAATGAATGCGTCGACCCCCCCGCAAGTCTGAATACAGCACGCAAACTGTTCGAGCGCAAAATACGGTATTGGGATTGCCGGCCAATGCCGGGGTTCAGATCCGCTGTTGTTTCGCCGGCCGATTCCAGGATGCTAGCGGGCTCGCTGGAAAAAACGGATAAGCTCTTCCTTAAAGGAAAATTCTTCGACTGCGAAGAGTTGCTTGGGAAACCACAGTGGCTGGAAACCTTTCGGAACGGCGATTTCGCTATATTCCGACTGACGCCGGATAAATATCATTACAACCACACTCCTGTCGCAGGAATCGTCGAGGATTTTTATGAAATCAGCGGCGATTACCACTCCTGCAATCCAACGGCGATAGTTCAGGTCGCAACCCCATATTCCAAAAACAAGCGTACCGTCACGATCATTAACACGGATGTTCCCGGCGGCACTGAAGTCGGAATCGTAGCGATGATCGAGGTTACCGCCCTGATGATCGGCGATATTGTACAGTGTTACAGCTCAACCAAGTACGACGATCCTCAACCTATTGCGCGTGGAATGTTCATTGAACGCGGTTGTCCCAAAAGTCTGTATCGGCCGGGCAGCAGCACCGACGTTCTCATCTTTGAGTCAGGAAGAATTAAGTTTGATCCCGACATCATCGAAAACATGCAACGCACCAACGTTCAAAGCAGGTTTTCGCAAGGTTTCGGCAGGCCGCTGGTGGAGACCGATGTGCGAATCAGATCGCGCATCGCCGTCGCGGCCGACAGGGAGATTCCTTATGGCAGTTGAATTATTTGTTTATTCGCTGGCGATCTGTCTCGCGCTGTTGTTTTTCTGGTCTTTCAAGAGATTGCCACAGGAAGGCTGGCAGATTATCGCTTCAGTTCCAATGGGAAAAGTGTCGGATGATCAATGGTCGGGATTGAACCTGACTTATTACGGTTTCTTCATTGCCAACTCGTGCGTGCTCGCAGCCAGCATCGGGCTGGTATTGTTGAGGTCCATTCACCTTCCAATTTCAGCGATACTAGCGATCATCGGTGGATTGTTCGCGCTTGCCGTGCCTTCGGCCAGATTGATTGCCGGTTTGGTTGAAAAGAAGGCTAACACCTTCACGACCGCGGGAGCCTGTTTCGTCGGATCACTGACTTTGCCCCTGATCATCGCGGGACTTAATACCACGCTCGGACGGGAAGGCGGCTGGTCGATACCGATGATTCCCGCGCTGGCAGTGGCGGCAATTGCCTATGCCTATGGCGAAGGAATCGGGCGATTGGCGTGCATCAGCTTTGGATGCTGTTATGGCCGGCCGGTTGAGCGACTGCATCCGTTCTTGCAACGAATATTTAATAGCGTAAATTTCACTTTCTTCGGGAAGACTAAAAAGGCAGCGTACGAAGGCGGTCTTGAAGGGCAACGAGTAATTCCAATCCAGGCAATCACCGCGGTAATATACGCGGCAATCGCATTAATCGGGACATACTTGTTCCTGACTTCACATTTTGTAGCGGCTACGGCAGTATCGGTCATTGGGGTTCAAATCTGGAGATCGATCTCGGAGATATTCCGGGCTGATTACCGAGGCGCCGGAAGAATATCCAGCTACCAAATAATGGCAATCATTATGGCGTTCTACGTAACTGCCCTGCTGTTTTTGCTACCCGTTAACTCGGTTGCCGCGCCGAATCTTATCGATGGACTGTTGTCGTTGTGGAATCCCGTGATCATACTGGCGCTGCTGTCGCTATGGGTAACGATGTTTCTATATACCGGACGAAGCCGTGTTACCGGCTCGATCGTATCGTTCCTCGTGCACCACGACAGGATATAAACGAGCGAAAACTTAGCTGTGTGGTTGATGTTATTGATAAATAAAAGTGGCGCAGACATTCAGTCTGCGCGGGCCTCTAAGTATGATCGTTAAAGTTAATGCGAGCGTCAATTAATCAGCGCAGACTGAATGTCTGCGCCACGTCTTTAGTCGAAGGCCGCCATCTCTGAGACGAATTCTTCGATGTGCTCGGGGGTGATGTCGCCTTTCGCGAGACGCTGGCTCAATTCAATAATTGCTTCGGTTGTCAATTGTTCTTCACAACTCAATTTGTCGTCTTCCATTAATGCCTCTCAGGGGGACTGAGTCCTGTATTAATTAGCCCAAATCGATACGTACGACTGTTTAACAAATACGGGCTTCCAGAAGGTGGGTAATCTACACGGGCCGGAAAACGGTGCCAAGAGCCATTTTGCAGGCTCGGGGTTAACCAGCCAGCACAAAAATCAAAAGCGCAGCGCAACTCTCTGAATCAAAAAAGGAAAGCCCCGCAAACGGTATTTTCGATAAAAATTGGGAATATTGTCGTAAATCCCTGTGGATTAACTAATCAAAATATTGAACGTGAGAAAAGACAGCCCTCTCTTCATTGATTGGGTAAACGAAGGGGTTCTTTATGATACTATATCGGAGTCGGTCGGAAATGCGATTCCCGGGAATCGTTACAACTATTTGCGTCCGACGCCCGTCTCAAAACGTTAACATATAAATAAAAGTAAGATGAGAATCTTCCCGAGGATAACCTTTCCGAAATTCAAGAGACTCTACCGCAGAGTCGACAAACAACTGCGTCGACTGTCAGTCGCAGGCTGGATATATGTTGTCGAGGCGATTCTCTATATTTTCGTGCTTACTTTTTCGTTCACCGGAAGTCGCGGCAGGTATATCGATAATCTCGGTCATCGCTGGGATCTGTTTACATTTATTCTGCTCTCGGTATTTTTTGTCGGAGTACACTACCTTACTGACAAATTCATCAGACCGATTCTTGAAGCCAGATTTGCGCCAGCGAAGTATGATGATCGCCGCATCCTGTTCGATCTGGGTCAGGAAGCCCGCACCGCGACTAATCTCGATCAGCTCTATAAGTCAATCATCAGCAGAATCGGCGAGGCGTTGCAAACAGACAGCGTTGCTATTTTCATTCGCAACGAATTGACAGGCGATTTTGTCTGTCGGATGTCGTCGTCTGACCTGACATCTTCAGAAACCAGTTTGCAAGGTCGATCATCCGCACAAAAGCTGATGCTTGGCAAAAATGCGTTTGTGGTAAAGCGACTGCGTACCCTGATGCTGCCACTTGCAATTGAGGCTGGCGATTTCGATATGTGGATGCAGTTTGTTAGCAGCGCTTCGGTGGAAACTCAGGAAGCACGAGCTCGCGAATGCGAAACACTCAAGAAAATAAAGTCCCAGCTGCTGCTTAAAATCACTATCAAGGACCAGGTTGTCGGAATTCTCTCAGTCGGTCCGCGACGCGGAAACTTTCATTACTCCCCGGCGGATAAAGAGATGCTGATGTCGGTCGCCGGTCAACTTGCTTTCGTGATTGAAAATTCAAGGCTGATCGAGCGAATGGTTGCGGAGGAACGCCTGCGTCGCGAGCTTGCAATGGCATCGGAAGTTCAACAACGCCTGTTTCCCGCCGAGCCGCCGGCATCGGATTGCCTTGAGCTCGCGGGTTTCTGCCAGCCAGCAAGAGGCATAGGCGGCGATTATTACGATTTCCTGCGTTTCGACAATCAGCAAATCGGATTTGCGGTTGCCGACGTTGCTGGAAAAGGCATTTCCGCCGCACTGGTAATGTCGGCAGTGCAGGCTTCATTACGCAGCCAGGTGATGATGCACAATTCGTGGGCTGAGACTGGTTCATCCCTCGCGCATCTGATAGCAAACATGAACTGGCTATTGTGCGGATCGACAGGCAGTGCGACTTACGCGACGTTTTTCTATGGTCAGTTTGACGAACGGACTTGCCAGCTAACCTATGTCAATGCGGGTCATAATCCGCCGATCTTGCTCAGAACCCGGGTCCAAAGCGGCAGCCAGCAAGCTTACTTGGAGGATCAACGACCCGCCGCCGATGCTATCTCCTCTGATCAGATTGACACGTCGGGCTCTGCTCCCGCGACAGTCCTGGCGAGAGCGAAAACCGCGAAAGAAGTCGTTTCATTTGATCCGACTGAAGGTGAATACCTGCAGTTAACCAAAGGCGGACCGGTTATTGGACTGTTCGAAGACAGCAGTTACGAACAGCAGACTGTTCAATTAGCGTCTGGCGATATTTTGGCTGTGTTCACCGATGGTGTCACCGAGGCAAACAACCTGTCAGGCGAAGAATTCGGCGAAGAGCGTTTGAAAGAAACCCTGGCTGCAGCCGCTGATCTTCCAGTCGAAAAGATAAGAGAGCGAATCATAAATGACGTGCAGCAATTCTGCGCGGGCGCGCCTCAACACGACGATCTTACTTTCATCCTGGTGAAAATAAAATAATCAGAAATCTTCAGTTGATTCTTTTGAAGGGAAGAAAAACCAGCGGGAGCCGATGACGACTCCCGCCCAAGATCACTTGTTAGCCTATGAGACCCGTTGGCTTTGTATCATGCAAGTTCAAGTTAAACCGGAATCCCTTCAGTGGCAAGTAAACATTCTGTCAATTTTTAGCAACCAGCCGAGAACGTAACTTCTCTCGTTTCAAATTGTTCTAACTGCTGGTTTTGCTCTATGATTATCTTTGTTAAACCTATGCGAGCTTCGTATATGTGCAATGTCTGAACCATCTAAATCTAAATTAAAAAACATATTGCCAGCCATTCTTTTCATTCTGGCGACGTTGATTCTTGTCTATTTCATCGTGTCTCCGTCCAGGATGGACAACTCTTCCACGGCTGCGGTGAAAATTTCGGCCGAGGACCTGTCGATCGCTTTTTCAAAAAACGATTCGACGGCCGACGATACATACAATCGCAAGGTTCTTTACGTTACCGGAACGATAGTCGAAACGGGTTCAGAAGAGGCGGGGCAGCCCTTTGTTTTGTTGCAGGGCGCCGGAACAGGCAAACCCGACGTGCAATGTATTTTTCCCGGCAGTGATGTCGCCCCGATGATTCAGTCATTCAAAAAAGGACAGACTTTATCTATCGAGGGAGTCTGTGACGGATTGCAAAACAATATCATCCTCCGGGGATGCAGAGTTCCGTAATGTCAGATAGGCGCTACTTGCGGCCTCGACCCTTTCGTTTTCGCGTTGCGGCAGCCTTTTTTGCAGAAGCTGAACGTGAAGCTTTGGACCTGCTTTTAGCGGCACTTCGCGCCTGCTGAGACAGAGCGCGTTTGGAAGCGGCGTTGCGTCCTTCTCGTTTTAGTGCTCCGGAAGTAGCACGCGACCGTTTTGTCGAAGGTTTGCGTTTGGCGGCGGTTCTGCCTTTTTGCAAATCCCTCTCTGCCTGGTGTCTTGTTTTAGCCGAAGTTTTACCCTTCTTCGGTGCGCCGAGTTTCACCCCCGCCCGCCTAGCCTTGGATAATCCAATCGCAATCGCCTGTTTAGTAGAACGCGCTCCGTGTTTCCCTTCACGAATATGATCCATCTCTTCTTTGACAAACTCCCCGGCCTGTGTGCTGGCTGATTTGCCCGCGCGCTTATCTTTCTGTGCGCGTTCCAGCGTCTTCTTTTCAGGCATACAGTAACTCCTTTCCCACAAACCGCAGATTAAAGCGGTAACCTTACAACACCATCTCAGTGTTCATGGTGATGGTGGTAATGATGGTGGTGTGGCTTCAAATGCTTACTAATCCACTTATGGTGCTTAATGCCTTCGTATCCGACAGTGCCGGCGGGACCTAATGCGACGCCGGCGGCAACAGGCGCAGCAATAGAACCGGCCGTTTTGAACCTTGATCCGGCGCTTCCATGTGTCAGACGATGCCGGTGTTTTATACCACCATAGGTCAAACTTCCCGCCGGTCCGGCCACGGCTCCAACGGCAATAGGAGCAGCTGCGGCCGCAACTTTATGTTTCTTCGAATATTTTTTATGCTCGTGGGAATGGTGCGCATCCACCGTAATGCCCAAAGTGAGGAGAAAAATCGTCAGAATAACAGCCTGAATTTTTGACTTCCTTGTCATAATACTCTTCCTTTTCGCAGATAATTCAACCGCATTTAATTTTTGCCAACGCAAACGGTTGAATTAGCTTCGTTATATGTAAAGGCAATCCAAATACCAAACCATTGTGGTTCTCAATCTAGACTTGAACTCTGTAATCGGAACCAGTAATCTGCCTGACTCTTAAGACATTGGCTCGTGGAAGGCAGCAACACTATGACACCTCCATCATCCCAGCCGTCACCGGTACTTTTTTTTGAAACCGTGAACGCGCACCAGAAATCAGCAGCAATCAAAGGCGCAATCGAGCTGGATCTGTTCACCGCAATCGCTGAAGGCAAAACTGATGCGAAGAGCATAGCCGAAGCCCGGTCAGCATCAGAGCGGGGCGTGCGCATCCTTTGCGATTATCTTGTTGTTATAGGATTTCTGACGAAAGAGGGTGACAACTATAGCTTGACTCCCGACTCTGCGGCCTTCCTGAATCGACATTCTCCGGCATACGTCGGCGGCGCGATAGGTTTTCTGCTCTCTCCAACGATAATGGAGGCGTTCAAGGATGTAGCTGCCGTAGTGCGTAAAGGCGGAACGGTTTTATCCGAAGAAGGATCGACCGAACCCGAGCATCCGATGTGGGTGGATTTCGCGCGCGCAATGGGCCCGCTGAACACGCTATCTGCGCAATCGATTGCAAGGCTTGTCAGCGACGGCGCCAACAAACATATGAAGGTTCTGGACATTGCCGCCGGACACGGAATGTTCGGAATCTCTATCGCCAAACATAATCCTGAAGCGGAGATAATCGCCCTGGATTGGCCGAGCGTCTTAAACGTAGCAAGAGAAAACGCGAAAACTGCAGGCGTCGAAGAACGTTACAGCACACTTCCAGGCAGCGCATTCGACGTCAATTTTGGACGCGGGTATGATCTGATCCTGCTGACGAACTTCCTCCATCATTTCGATGTGAAGACGAATGAGAAGCTATTGAGCAAGGTTCACGCCGCCCTTGCCGATGGAGGACGCGCCGTGACGCTTGAGTTCGTTCCAAACGAAGATCGAGTCTCTCCACCGCCAGCGGCGGGGTTCAGTCTTGTAATGTTGGCCTCTACTCCGCATGGAGACGCTTACACATTCTCTGAGTTTGAAAAGATGTTTGCCAACGCCGGATTTTCGCGAAGCGAGCTCCATCAATTACCGCCGACACCGCAACAAGTAGTGATATCCTACAAGTAAGCAATATTGCGGCGAGTCTATTTCTTGCGAAGGTCAGAAATGATACCGCGAATCTGGCCTTCGTCACCAATACCGGGCGACAGTTTCAGATAAGCCTCCAGTTCATCTATCGCCTGTTTCTTATCGTTCCTCTCCGTGTAAATGAATCCGAGGAAACGGTGCGCTTCGGGACTGCCACCCATTCGAAGCGATTTTTGGAGTTCTTTTTCGGCCTCGTCGTATTTGTTCAGCCCAATCAGAGCTCGACCCTGGTATAAATGCGGCAGCGGCGAAATCGGATTCAACTGCGAAGCAAGCTTTAGTTCCACCAAAGATTCCGCATAACCGCGCTGACGAATCAACGCTATTCCGTAATTCAAATGCGGCGCGTAATTTTGCGGAAGAAACTTGATGGCCGACTGCAATACTGAAATCGCCTGATCGGTTTGCTTCAGCTTCAAATAGTCCACGCCAAGCTCGTTGTATGCGTCGCCATAATCAGGATAGATCGATATCGCGCGCTTTAACTTTTCAATCGAGTTATTGATGTCGCCACTGTCTGCCGATTTCACAGCAGATTGATAAAGGTCCTGTGCCTTCTTCGGAACTTGTGCGCTCGGACGAGACGCGTCTACCGTTCCCGGTGATTCCCGCACGGCCCGCTTGATTTTCAGATTTATATGGACGGTAATATTTTGCGATGTATCTTCGACATCGACGTTTTCAGCGAGCGATTCGAAATCATTCCCTGCATCTACCCTGATTTCATAACGACCCGAGCGCACGCTTGAGAATGTAAATGCGCCGTTATCGTCAGACATCGTAAATTGATCGCCTGCATGGTTGCTGCTGAGCACGACTTTCATTCGGCGGTTTGCGCGTTGCCCGCCGGGAAGATAGATAATCCCGTGTAATTGATTTGTTCCTGCAAGAATCAAGGCTCCGTTAAAGGAGAGCGGACCCGCTTTCGCTGCGATAGAGGCGACGAGCAGCGCCCAAAGGATTCCAGAGAAAACCCCGAAACGGATGACGCAGATTGCTGACAAACCTCTGTTACGAAATAACATATTGTGCCCTCTTGATCATTAGCTGGACCATTCCCGCAGAATGAACCTGTTGAAACGAAACCGTCAGTCCACACGACTCCCTTTATCGCGGACTTAATATTCCGTTCCGCAAATTCAATTACTCAGATGGGTTTTTACAAATTCGATGTCAGCAAAAAGCAGCAGAATTAAAGCACGGTAAGAACAGCAGAAAGAAACCTGGAGTACCATGCCAGGATCAATTCGTTTTGCGTGGCCAATGATCCGGCCAGCGCGCCAGCTTAACCTGTCATCGAATGTTTATGCGGGAGTAAAACCGGCTCCCCAGCTTGCTCTTGTTTGTCTTTTGATTATTTGGATTGGTTCAGTTATTCGGACCTTCGACACGGATAATAACACGATTTAAACGGAACGAAAGAAGAAAATTCAATGTTTTGAAAATTACAGCTTTGTCAGCCACCAGATCGACACATCCAAAGATTCGGCATAATGCAGCAGCGGTTCGCTGACGGGAGTTGGCAAGTCGAATGATTCGATCATGCTCGATCTGAGGTGAGATAAAGTGGCTTCTCTCAATGTCCACGGCTGATGAAAAATTCGCGCGCGATAAAGTGAATCGCCCCCAGCGCTATAGAGACAATACCTTTCGCTCAGAAAGAATTCCAGCGAGTCGGGATGCGCCTTAGGCAATTCATCACCGATGGTCCACGAAGCCGAGAATTCCGCTGGTTTTTGCGCGTCGGATCGTACCAGGTCGTAATGAATGGTGTTGCTTTCCTGGGTGAGATCTATTTTCGCTCTGAAGTATGGAAGATGATAAACATACCTTCCGAAAAAGACGCCCGATATCTGATTTATATCCAGAGAAAGAAACCAAACACCAGGAACTCCATCATAGTGAACGTAGGTTCGGACATTGAGCTCGTGAGCCTGACTGATTACAGGTAACGCCGGAAGCAGATGCGGCCGAATATTCCACATCGTAAACGGAACAACTGCAATCCACGCGGTGCCATTATAAGTATCTATCTCAAGTCGCTGTGGTATCAAAGGTCGCAGTAATTCAGCCTTGATCGGCCAGTGAATGAAGAGCAATTTCCCCCACGTTTGATGAATAATCGGCGTTCCTGCGGGACGCGACCTGATGCCTAGTCGATCAAGCAGTGTTGTGTTTTCAGCAAGAGCGCTATCTGTATCTGACATATCCGGCTCCTGATGGAAATACGTAACTTTGAAAGTTTATATTATTACGCATCCCAAATGCACGTTAGCCGGAGAACCTTTATCATTCATATCGCAAAGCGATCATGGGATCCACCTTTGATGCGCGGCGAGCCGGTATATAACACGCCAGAAGCGCAACGGCTGCCAGCATTAACGGTATACCTGTAAAAGTCATTGGATCGATCGCTTTTACACCGAATAACAAACTGGACATGAACTGCGAAACCACAAAAGATGCTATCAACCCGATGCCAACTCCGATTGCGCTCAGTTTCGCACCCTGTCCAACGATCAGTTTCAATATGGAGCTTGTCTGAGCGCCGATGGCGATGCGAATTCCAATTTCGTTGGTTCGCTGACTCACCGAATATGAAATGACTCCGTAGATTCCGATCGATGCCAATATTAGAGCGAGAGCGGAAAACCCTCCCAGCAACAAGGTCACGAACCGTTTCGGGGAGACTGACCGATCAACAAGCTGGTCCAGCGTCTGAAATGATGTTGTTGGAAGGTCAGGATCGGCTTTGGTAATGACCGCGCCTACGCCATGCGCCAGCGAATCGACTGGCAGTCGTGATCGAACCACCATATCAACCGCGCTCACTCCCCATTTTCGCGTTTGGTTGATTAAAAGGTACATCTCAAGTCCGGATTCCCGATCCAGCGCGCCGTGATGGACATCGCTTACAACGCCGACCACCTTCCACTCATCATTTCCCAGCACATAGACTGATTGGCCAACCGCATCTCTATCGGGCCACAATCGGCGCGCGGCGGTCTCGTTCAAGATGATCACATGTTGCGTGTCTGCCGTGTCGTGTTCGTCAAAATAACGACCGGCGCGAAGTGGAATCTTCATTGTCTTAAGGTAATCCGCATCGACCAGCCGCGGAAAAGCTATTGGATTCTGGTCTTCGGGATAGACGACGCCTTTCGCCGCGATACCCCAACTGCGATTGCGACTGAGCGGAAGTGTATCTGTTAAACCGACTGATTCGACACCCGGGATCGCCTTTACGTTTTTGATCAGTTGATCGAAAAGGGCGTCCATTTGTTGAGTTGTGCTGTACTTTGCTCCCGTATCGATTCTCCAGGCGGCCGCATTTTCGGCCTGGAAACCAGGATCGACATCCAATAATCGCAGAAAACTGCGAATCAATAATCCAGAACCGATCAATAACACGCACGCAAGTGCAATCTCCGACACAACAAGAGCTGAGCGTACCAATCCCCCGTGTCCGCCTTCGCTTGAGCCGCGCGTCGCGTCTTTCAAATTATCATGCAGGTTCTCGCGCGAAACTTGCAGCGCCGGAGCGATTCCAAAAAGCAGCCCGGTTCCAAGCGCAAGCGCAACTGTGAAGATAAATGCCGTTCCATCAATGTTTACCGACCGAAGCAACGGAACGCTGACCGCGTTGGTCGCGGCCACAAATCTGGTTCCTATGAACGCGAGCGGCAACCCAACTGCCGCACCCGATAAAGCCAGCAAAATACTTTCGGTCAACATTTGTCTTATTAATCGTCCGCGATCCGCACCAAGAGCCATTCGCACGGCGATCTCTTTCTTTCGCGAAGTCGCCCTCGCCAGCAACAGATTGGAAAGATTCGCACAGGCAATAAGCAGAACGCATCCGACCGCGGCAAACAATATCAGGAAAGCTTTGCGGAATTGGCCGCTGACGTTATCCTGAAGACTGGACATTATTGAGCCAAGACCCCAACGCTCGGGATCATCTTGCTTTATCTGGGCATTGAGAAGATCGAATTCAGCTTGAGCTTTTCGAATAGTCACTCCCGGTTTCAATCGCCCCATCACGGACAGCGTATTTCCCCACCGATCCGTCTCTTTGGTGATGGGAAATGGAACAAGCATGTCTACTTTTGATCCGGGCGTGAAAACGGACGCAAAATCGAAAGATTCAGGCAGGACACCCACAACGACAGCAGGCTTGTCGTTAAGCGATATCGAACGCCCTATTATTCGTGGATCAGCGCCGAATCTTCTCTTCCACAAATTGTGGCCTAAAATCACCGCATCGCGACCATTCCATTTGCATTCTTCATCATCGAAATTCCGGCCCAGTTGCGGATCGACGCCGAGAAACGGCAGGAAGTTTTGCGCAACTCCGACGCCGCTCAGACGCTCTGGCTCGCCAATGCCGGTAAGCGTGTAGCTGCCATAATCGAAAAAGGCGAAATAGGCGGTCATATCCTCGAATGACTTGTTTAATCTTTTCCAGTCCAGGTAATTGGCCACGCGCAATGTCTGGCCGGATAATCCGCCAGTGCCGGTATTGGCGATCCAGACAATTCGTTCCGGACTTCGGAATGGAAGCGGTTTTATGAGAACCGTATTGACGATGCTGAAAATTGCGGTGTTAGCGCCAATGCCCAGCGCGAGCGTGATCACGGCGATTAAGGTAAAGCCTGGCTTTTTCGCCAGCATCCGCATGGCATAACGCAAGTCCTGCAATAGAGATTCCATGGATACTCCCATCTGCGAAATCGTTTAAACGCGAACTGTAGTATATGTATGTGAGTGGCCCGCGAAACAGAAAAGTTTCTGGCGATCTGGAAATGGAATCTGAAGAAACTGAGGTAACTTACAAAGTTGGAAACTATTTTTGATTATTTATTGGTTGATGAAATCTTCCATTAGAATTGAGTCCAACGTGGTGGTGAGATAGTCTGAACTATCAGCCGAAAAGACAAGCGGTGGTTTTATCTTTAAGACATTGTGTAGAGGTCCGTCAGTGCTGATTAGGATACCGTGATCCTTCATTCGTTCTGCGATGTACGAGGCCTGACGTGTAGCCGGCGCAAGGGATTGGCGATCCAGTACCAGTTCGACGCCGACAAAAAGACCCATCCCTCTTGCATCGCCGATAATCTTGTGCCTGGGCATCAGACTTTTCAATCCGGACATCAATCTTTGACCGACTTTTAATGCGCGAGCTTGTAACCCTTCTTCTTCGATTACATCCAGAACTGCTAAGCCGACCGCGCAAGAAACGGGATTGCCGCCAAACGTGTTGAAATATTCCATTCCGTTGTTGAATGATGCTGCGATTTCAGGTGTTGTAACAACCGCAGCAAGCGGATGTCCGTTTCCTATCGGTTTGCCCATTGTCACAATGTCGGGAACAACGCCCTGGGTTTCGAATCCCCAGAAATGTGTGCCAACGCGACCGAATCCGATTTGCACTTCGTCAGCTATGCAAACGCCGCCGGCCGCGTGAGCGTATTGATATGCTTTTTCCAGATACCCATCCGGAAGCACGATTTGTCCGCCACAGCTCAGAAGAGACTCACAAATGAATGCGCCGATGTGTCCGTCTGCGCGTTCGATGACATCCCTTACATGTGCAGCATACGCGGCGCCCGTGTCTTTGTTGTAACCTTTATATGGTCCTCGATAAGGATCCGGCATTATCACCTTGTGAACATGATCCGGAGCGCCGTTGCCGCCTGGGCCATCGAACTTGTAAGGACTGATCTCGACAAGAGCCGTCGTATTGCCATGATATGCACCGTCGACAACAATAATGTCCTTCCGCTTTGTATGAGCACGAGCAAGTCGCAGTGCAAGTTCGTTCGCCTCGCTGCCGGAACAGACAAAAAAGCAGACGCTTAATTGCTCTGGCAAAGTTGCGCACAGCCTTTGGGCATATCTGACAAGATTGTCGTGAAGGTATCTTGTATTTGTATTAAGCACGCCCATTTGCTGCTGTGCGGCCCGTACAACTTTCGGATGAGAATGCCCGACGTGCGGCACATTATTCACTGCGTCGAGATACGCCCTGCCGTCGCTGTCGTAAAGATACTGCATCCATCCGCGAACGATATTTAACGGTTTTTTGTAAGAGACGCTGAGCGAAGGCCCGAGATGGCGATTTCTAATATCCAATATTTCAGATTCGCTCAGGGTATTGTCTGCAAGCAACTCGGCAGGAATACCAAGAATCAGATTCGGGTCGGGACAGATACTCAGCCAGACATCACGCTGATCGGGAAATGCAACCCCGGGAAATTCACCGTCTCTGCCGAGCATATCCGCAATGATTTGAAAATGCAGATGAGGCGGCCAACCTCCGTTTGTCGGGAAATTGCCGATGCTGGCTATGCGATCACCTTTCGCAACGGGCCTCCCGGCAAAAAGACCTTCAATCGAGTCCTCACTGAGGTGACCATAAAGAGTAAATAATGTGACTCCGTCAAACGTGTGCTCAAGAATTATTGTCGGTCCATAATCGAGCGCCTGGATATTGTTTCGAAAGCTGTGAATCTTACCGTCAAGCGGCGAGAAAACGGGTGACCCGGCTTCAAGAAAAAGATCAACGCCGATATGTACCGTTCTTGACCGTGGCCCGTCATTGCCTTCAACTTTGAATATGTCGCTGATATAAAGCGACCGTGCTTCGTTATATTTGCCGATTCCGACTGGCGAGTTCGCGGCTCGCATTCGGTCGAACATTCTTCTGGAAATTGATTCGACGTCAGTCATTTCCAGGGGACTCTTGACTTCCGGACTTCCGACGCTCAAATCAAAAACCAGATTCTTTGCCGATTTAAGATCAGGCTCGATAACGCGGCCTATCTTGTCTTTATTATCTTTCAGCCACGAGACGATTGAGCTAGATTCAGGACACGGTGTCAATCCGCAAGCATTTCTGAATGTGTAATGAGCAAGCGTGGGATCGACAGCGAACAGTTTTTCCAGCAATGCCCAGGCCGGTTTCTCACTAATAGTCAGATAGACGTTTCCGGGTTCTCGTTTCTGTTCCAGGGCGGAATTCGTCACACTGACGCATAAACGCATACAGATCAAATCGAACAGGACTTCTATTTCAGGTTCGCTCAACGGAAAGACAGCGTTGTAACCTGATATAACGTGACAAGCCGCAGAGAGAGGATCCGGCTTGTCCATCATTACGTACGCCAGCGCAACGGCTAATTCTGAGATCATGTACGAGTGGAGCATATCACCGAAATCGATTAGCCCGGACGCGCGCATCTCTCCTGCGTCATCGATTTGCACCAGGATGTTGTAATCATTTGCGTCGTTGTGGATGATTGATTTGCGAAGTCCGTCTAACAGCGGAGCCGTTGTTTTATCAAACCGCCGCAGGGATTGCTCGATCATTTCGCGATGGCTCGCATCCGGAATTTGTTTGGTGTATTGGCGAATCCAGGCGGAGTTTTGCAGATCCCATTTCAGTTCTCGGTTTGCTGCTGAATGAGAGAAAGACATTAGCTCTGCATCGACCTTGCCCAGCAATTCACCGAGACTGCGGAGCAGCGCCGGAGAATGCGGACGAACGTTGGCAAAGACTCTTCCCGGAAGATAGGTCAGCAGCCTGACACAATAATGCAAGCCGCTTGCGCTGGTAATAGTCGCAATCTCTTCATTTGATGCGGTCAAGCAGACCCGAGGAAAAAAACCTTCGCCCATGCGATCATTCAAATAATTCATCGCCTTGTTCTGCATATCCAGCGTTTCTATTTTTTCGGCTGGTCCAGCGATCTTTAGAATGAACTCTTTGTCGGAAGGATCTTTTATGTAGAAGTTCTGATCGCGTTCGCTTGGCAGCGACAGGATAGTATTCGAATGCAAGCGAAACAGACGCTCGGCTAAACTTTTGGCGTCATCTTCTGAGAGATTCGGTCGTGCGTAGACTGCGACGCTCATCTTTGCCTTTTCAGGTGGTAATCGTGGCGTGGACTTTAGTCCGCGCAAGATATAAACCGACCAAGGTTAGAGGTAACCAGCAACTTACGTTTGCTGTCAATATAGGTCGTTGCCTCTAACCTTGGTAGATTCAAAGCTTGCGCGGACTAAAGTCCACGCCACGATTATTGACTATTTATCGCTCAGTTTGCGGCCGGCGTTCAAGTTATCGAAATTCATTATGGCGTTGAAGACCATAAAGTAACTGCCGGTAGTTTCACCGCGCCACATTGGATTATTAGAAAACAGAACAACGTGGCCATTATCCAGCGGCGAATCGATCACCATCGCGTGTTGCGCAATCTCGTTTCCGCCAGCCAGAAGACCCGATACCAGCAGGTCTCTGGCATCACCATATCGCATAATTACGCGCGGTCTCTGCGCCGGAGGAATCACGCCAATACCGTTGCGCAATTGTTCTTCTGTCGGCGGCATGACTTCCCATATTTCGCCGCGAGGATCGTCGGGGAGGTCGGTTGCGGCTACCCGTGATTGCGGTTGATCCGGATCATCGACGGTGCCGCGGCCAGTCGGTCTGTCACCGCCATCTCCTGGGCCTCTGCGTCTCCCGCCACGACCTCCAACAGAGTTCCCCACGTTAAAGATCGGTCCATCGTACGTGTAGATAGACAGTGAATCGGTGTAGCCATATGCGATCGGGCTGGTGGGATCGACAAGCCTTGATCGCAATACGCTGCCCGTGGCCCTTAAATTCTGTGACCGGGAAACCGATACTCCCGGCGTTAAGCCGAATGCCGTGGCGAACTCCGAAGTGTCCATCACAGTGATTAACAATCCGCCCTGCCTGACGAATTTGTCCAGGTTCGCCATGCCGCTCCATCCCAATCCCGGTCGCATATCATCTGTTTGATCTAATTTACCAAGGTTAGGAGTCAAAGACGTTTCCTTCCATGGAAGCGCGTTGCGATACATCGGCAGTCCATCGATGATCGCTTGCGGGTTTCCACGACCGACCGGCGGGAAAACTATTACGTCGTATTTCGAGTTCAGGTTGCTCTCTTTTGCAACGTCCTGAGTGCTGATGTAGGCGTACGGAATTTTGTACGTATCGAATACTTCTCGATACCAACCTTCGTCCTGAGTGCTCAACCAGGTATGAAGAATAGCGACCCTCGCAGCTTTTAACGCATGAGTTTTCACCGATGGGGCCGCCGAAACAGCTTGAACCTTAACACCAAGCTCCGTCGCTGCCGCCCCAAGATCAGCAGCAGAAACGTTGCTGATAATAAATGAACCACGATTGAATTTTTGGCCGTCTGCTTCGAATGGTTCTTCGGCGGCCGTAAATGATGCGTCCTTGAATCGATAACGCAGAGTGGCCAGGGCGTTATCCGTATTGTGGTTAACGATGAAGACCGATCCGGTGCCCTGTATTCCTCCAGGAGATTTTACAGGCCCGGCAACTTTCTCGACCGGCACGTCAAGAACTTTGACATCGGTCACGCGTTGGACGCGAACGTTGCCGCTTTCCCCAAATGTCCAGCCTGTATCATCGTAAACCTGCTTCTGAGGATCGTTGGGGCTCCAGTATTGATAATCGAGCAATTCGTCGGCTATGCGACTGTATGGCTGATCCATTCGAACGATGTAACTGCCGGCCGGGAACTGACGAGTCTCAGTCTGCGGTTTCTGATCTTGCTGGCCGTTTCTATTTCCGGCGCCGGGTCCAGCCGGTCGCTTGGCCGGAACAGTAACCGAGAATTGAGCCGTTGCTCGCGAAATTTCGCATCCCTGCATTTGAAGCAGCCTCAATAACTCTGCCTGCGCACCCGGACGCGGGTCGTCGGCCGTGAATACGTAGGCAGCCGGACCTTCGCGTTTCGGTTTCTCGATCGTGCGTTTGCTCTTCAAATAAAAATTGTGAAGGAACAGTTTGTTATTAGAGGCGAAATAATTAAGCGCCGTCAGCAGACCTGTCTCTTCATAATTATTGTTGTTGCGCTGCGACCATTTTGTCTTTGGCAGCGGAGGGTTCTGCCTGTACCACGTGCGGCTGTATTCGTTTGGAGATGTAGTGCGCTCGACCGTATCGGCTCCGCCATTGCCGAAAGTTTCATAAAGTCGGCTTATGCCATTGTGTGTTGCTGCGATGAACATTAAATAACCAGGAGACCACGTATCAAATGTTCCGTGCGTGAAGACGCCGGGCATGCCGAACTTTGTCATCTCGGACACGTTATTCCAGCCGAGCATCTGCCATTCATCCGTCAAGATTGGATCGAGCCACGCGTTGTACGGACCATCACCAACCGTATTGTCATAAAGATATGGAACCGATTCGTGCAGATCGTGGAGAACCTGCGCTTTCCAGCCAATAAATGTGTTCAGAACGTTCTGCGTCAGCTTCAGTGTCATCCCCATCGCATCGCGGTTATTGTCATGAGCTACATAATGCCCCCAATAGATCAGGTTAGGCCATTGCTCGTTCGGATGAGCTAAATGCCATTTGTAGATATCAACCATTCGGTCGCGGCCGTCGACTTCGACGACCGGAGTAATCAAAGTGATAACGTTATCGCGTATATTTTTAATATATGGACTTTCATCAACAGCGAGACGATATGCGAGTTCCATCAATGCTGTCGGCGCACCGGTCTCGGTCGAATGAATCGTGCCGGTTATGTAATAGATCGGAACTGAAGAGGCGACCAGTTTGTCAGCCTCATCATCGTTCAGGTTGATTGTGCGAGGATCGGCGAGCTTAGCCAAACGCGCGCGATTCTCTTCGATATGCGCGATGTTGTTTTCGGACGAGACGGCGACGGCAATCATCTCTCGTCCTTCTTCGGTTGTGCCGATCGAATAGACCTTTACCCGAGGACTCGCCTTTTCCAGCATCCGCATGTACTTATAAACATCTTCGGCGTAAGGCAGTATACCCGGAGCCCCGGCAACATCGCCGAGAACAGCCTTCGGCGTCGGCACTTTCGTCGAAGCTGGAAGATAATCAACAAGCGGCGAGCCGAAGTAAGGCTCGGTCGTGTACTCCTTGATCTTCTTCGTGTATTCCTCGTCGATTGCCTGTTTCGGATCTCGTTCGGCCTTTACCTGGGCCGAAGCGGCAATCGATGCCAGAAAGATAATGACGGCACAAAAACCGAATAGCTTTGCAAAGCGATGCTGAATCATGGTTCTCCTCGGGTCTATGTGATTGAATCGCGTCTCGCCGGTGAGAAACTCCGGCTGCTAGAGAGATAATGTCATAGCACAGGGATTGTGGCAAAGCAATCTCCTGGGAGCGCAGGCATCCTTGCCTGCATAACTCTATTACGCACCAGTTTAGAAACTAATTGACGCTTGAGGAAGACATGCAGGCAGGATGCTGCGCTCCCAGGTCAGAAAGTCTTAACAAAGACCGGGAATTCAAGGAGTGTCTCGAATCCCGACTTCTCGTATAACTTAACCGCAGGATCGTTCAACGCACTGACGGCGAGCGAAACCGTGCGGTAACCGGCGTTTGACAATCGCCAGGAAAGGATTTCAATCATTTTCCTGCCTAATCCTTTGCCCTGTAACTCAGGCATTACCGAAATCTGTGGCAAGTGAGCATTGCCGGTTGAAATCTCGGTTGTTATTACTGCGCCGACTATCCGTTTGTTGATCTCCTGCTCTGCCACTAATGACAACGTCCGCAGGAATCTGCCGCATCCCGTATTGCTGATAAGGTTGCTGAAGAACTCTCGACAACCGGAATGGGTGCTGTATTGACTATTGATTTCGCTGTCAGGTCGGCCTACATAAGACTCGTAAATCAACCTTGTTATCTGTGCAAGATCGTTTGAATGATACGGTCGGAAATGCAGTCTGGGACTGGCTCCCCACGTGCGCGTTTCAGGCTCGGCGCCGCGCACTTTGTCAAGACGCTTTATCATAAAATAGCGCTGATAAGTCTGGAAACCATGCTTCTGGTAAACGCGCGTGGCGTTATCCAAACCAAAACCGATATTCTGACTTTCGATTCTGTCAATTCGCTCGCGACCGATTTCGTGCAATATCAATTCAATGATGTAGTTGTCCAGTCCTGACCCGCGCATTGACGAGATAATATATACATCTCCGATTAAAACTCGCCTGCCTTCCTGTATCCAGAAACAATAAGCAATCGGACGATTGTCGCCGTCCAGAAGAATAAAACCGGGCAAGTTACCGATTCTGGCAACTTGCTGGATGATCTCTGATGATTCGGTGTAGTCCCAGTACAGACGTCCCAGCCACTCATTGCATTCTTCCACCAGAAGCTCCTGCAAATAGTGGAGCGTGCGTTCTTCAAGAGGCAGGACGGACGGATCAGCGGATTCAATATGCAAGCGCTTTGTCATGTCTGAGAATGACTATACAGGAAATCATTCCAACTGTGCACGGTGTGTGTCTGCGTGCCTGGTCTAGTCACCAGCTCCGCTCTTCTTACTCAAAACCGGTTTGGAGCCCGAACTAAATGGTGCAGCGCCTGAGCGCTCTAACTGGCGACCGCCATTGGTAAGAATGGCTTCGTAAACTTCGTTTCTGTGAATTGAAATTGACGGCGGCGCCTGGATGCCTATCTTTACCTGGTCACCGCTTACTGACAAGACCTGAACGACGATGTCGTCTCCGATGATAAGCTTTTCACCGACTTTTCTGGTCAATACGAGCATTGCCACCTCCTGTGCGATACCAGCCATCCCTGATAAACAGATAGCCTGACCTGCCGGTATCTCAGCCCTTGCGTTGCTGATTGTTTAGAGTGGATTGACGCCTGCCCGCAGCCGAGGACAAGAGCGTACCACAACTGCAAAAATAATTCAAAATGCCGGAGGGCCAAGCAACAGAAGATCATTCTCCCGGTTGACAATTGAGTTTGATCTTCGAGCGGTTGGCGGTATTCCGCCGGTTCCGCGGTCTCCGCTGGGTAAAACCTAGAAAGGATTTTCGCTAAGATTTCTGTTTAAAATCTTCTCTGCAATGGCTTTGCTATCTATGCGGTATTCACCGCATTCAATTTGCCGCCGCAGTTCTGCTATACGCTCTTTTCGTATATCCGGCAAAGCTTTGGTCGTTTTTTTGTATTTGCTGATCTCAAGCTCTTCGGACTCTGATGTTGTAAAAGAGTCCGAGCCGGCGAGTTCTGCGTTGTCGAGTTTCTTCAAGCCATCCATAGCGGGGGTATCCGTTTCCCTGGAATCCACTTCTGGGGTGGTATCTGTCGCCTGTGCGGCAAACTTTCGAGAACCCACTTCACCCTCCAGCAGTGGGGAACCGCTGCTTCAAAACGTACTGACGACTATCTTTTTACCACTTTATAGCCCAACATGCCAGTTTAAACTGACGACAGGTACAACGGGCTGCCAGCCTGTTGCCTGTTCATTAAACACAACCTGCTACAGCAACAGGCTGGCAGCCCGTTGTACAACCCCGCTGATACTCAATAGAGGCGGCCTCACGGGCGTATAATCGCCCGCGAGAATATCTTTTAAACAAAGGAGGCCGCTTATGGCGTTTTACAGTGGAATTGACTTAAGCGCAAGGGAATCTTCCGTCTGCGTAATCGACGATGA
>DASRDY010000089.1:0-1036 GCA_035652355.1 Blastocatellia bacterium | reverse complement strand
TTTTTTCGTGTGCGGCGACGCGAAGCGAATGGCGAAAGACGTAGATGCGACGCTGCGCAAAATCGTGCAGGAGCAGGGTGGTAAGACTCTCGACCAGGCCAACGAATACGTTGAGAAACTAAAGAGCGAGAAGCGTTACAAACGCGACGTGTATTAGGTTCGACGTGATCCGTTAAGCCATCTTCGCCGTTACATTGGTCTTGCGATTCAACGCTTCAACGCTTTAACGTTTAACGATTCAACGTGGCAAAGCCATTCGTCATTTTCCTTGCCTGTGGCATAGTAAGCTACAAGGGTAAATGCCATGTACGAGAATACTGAATTCACACTGAGCCGCGATTGCGAGGCCATTCAAATTCCAAGCGGCCAAACGACAACTATTCCTGCTGGAACTCAGGGCGTAGTCACACAGAGCCTCGGTGGCAGTTATACGATTGCGACCTATCAAGGCCTGGCTCGGATCGCCGAGAAAGATCTCGACGCTTTGGGCCTTGAAAAACCGCAGACCCAACCAGCTAAAAAAACCCTTACCGCCGCGAACGGCGAAGTCTCAGAGGAAGACGTGTGGAACCAACTTCGGCAATGCTACGATCCGGAAATACCCGTCAATATTGTTGATCTCGGTCTGGTTTACGACTGTCGTCTGATTAAAAACGATGGAGGCGGCACGCGCGTAGAAGTGAAAATGACGCTCACTGCACCTGGCTGCGGCATGGGCCCAGCGATTGCGCACGATGCTCAGAGCAAAATCTTGTCTATTGACGGCGTGGATGAAGCAGATGTCCAGCTCGTATGGGATCCGCCCTGGAATCAAAACATGATCAGCGAAGCGGGGCGCATGAAGCTTGGCATGATCTGAGGTGGCGGCGCGGGCGAATTTCCGGTCATCGCGCGATTTTTTTTGATTTTATCATTCTCGCGTTGACAGGAGTTCAGTCGATTCTAGAATCGACATTCGCCAAACCCCTCAGAGTTGAAAAATTCCTGACCGCATTTACTGAACCGTATGCCTTTGACTGAAATTATTTTGACTGAA
>DASRDY010000088.1:0-3112 GCA_035652355.1 Blastocatellia bacterium | reverse complement strand
AGAAACATTGCTAATTTAGGTCCCTTTAGCTGCTCGCCGAATTGGACACCCGCCTGCGAAAGAATATCGATCAAATTGATGCCTTCATATGTGTGCGTTGAACCGTCGTGCGCTTTGGCCTGAACACTTCTATGCGGCATCTTTGCAATGTCCGCGGCGCCGAGTTTCAGTGGTTTTGTGACCTCTCCGCTCACCGCGAGGCTTGGCATTGAGACATGTTCGCTTTGCCCCGAAACAGACAAACCAAGAGCAATGACCATTGACAGTGTTCGTGCCGATAACGTTCGAGCCAGTTTCATCGCATCACCATTTTGAAGATAGGTTAGAAGTTCAGTTTCAATGCCATTTGAATAACTCTTGGATCTCCGGCCGAAGTGATCGACCCGAATCCGGGTGTGCCAAGAACCACGTTGGGCGTACCCAATGGCGGCGTGTTCGTAAAATTGAAAACTTCAGCGCGAAATTCCAGGTTATAACGTTCCTTGACCCTCGTCCGTTTGATTATAGCCAGGTCCAGGTCGCGATAGGCGGGACCTCGAACGGGATTACGCGAAGCGGTGCCGATCGTGAATTGCGGAGCGACCGCGAATGCCGCGGTGTTAAAAAACGTCGTTGTTGTCCTTTGCGACGCCACCAGATTCGGGTCACCCACAAGATCCGGCCGTTGAGTACCGAATCCGGCGAAAGCATTGAAATTGGTCGCTTGAGTCACAGCCAGCGGCAATCCTGATTCAGCAGTCACCGCCCCGGCCAACTCCCAGCCTTCGGTAATTTTCCCCAGAATTCCTTCGGATAAAAACCGCTGTCCTGCTCCAAACGGAAGATCATAAGTGAAACTGGTCACGAATACATTCGGCATATCGCCCGTGGAAACGTCTCGTTCGAGGATTCTGCGAAAACTGTCTGCAACCGGGAAGTTCGCGATTGGTCCGGTCAGAATTGATGCATCGAATACTGAGGACGCCTCGTCAAGCAACTTCGATCGCGTATAGCTGACCAGGAACGACAGCCCACCGGAGAATCGTTTCTCCATCTTCGCCTGCAGCGCGTGATAGAAAGTGTTGCCCACATTGTTTCGATAGAGGCTGACTGTAGTGAATTCCGGGAATGGCTTTAGAAGCTGTGCCGCTGGTATCATGGGATCGCCAAGCGAAGATGACCGCGGAATGATACCAAAAAAAGGATTCGGCACCTTAACCAGCAGTTGACTTCCCAAAGCAAGCTGGTCGGCCGTCAATTGATTTATATTGACGTCAGGCAGTCCGACGTGAGTGATTCTTGAGCCTGCGTAGGCGACCTCGACAACCAGATTCCCCGCCAGCTCTCTCTGAACGCCCAGATTCCATTGCTGAACATAGCCCGAGCTGAGATCACGGTCGACAGAAAAGACTCCCTGACCCAATCCCGCATTTGGGGTTAACGGAATCGGCGCGACGGTCGGACCGTTTGCCAGCACGAAGGCCGGGTTTATGCTGTCAAGAGTCCGCTGTCCCACAGTCTGTAAAAATGGAAATTGCGGAATAGTAAACGGAGTTGTGATTCCGGCTTGCTCGATCCATACCAGACCGTAACCGCTTCGCAGGACAGTCTTGTCGTTTATGCGGAAAGCCAGCCCCAGCCTTGGACCGAAATCATCTTTGTGCAGCTTGCGCGCCGAATCAGGAAAACCATTCTGCCCCAGGAACTGAAGCTGTTGTGTCTGAAGGTTGAAGACCGCACCCTGATTACCGGCATCAGTTGACGGGAAATTCAATGTGTATCGAAGGCCGGCGTTTACAGTAAAACGTGGGCTTACTTTCCAGTCATCCTGAATAAAGTATTCCTGTATATGCGCCCGTGGTCTCAGCTCTTTTTGCTGCAGGTCTATCGAAAAAGCCTGTACCTGTCCTTGCAGGAAACTGGCTAAAGGGTTGCCAGTACCAGCAATGGAACCTTTCGGGCCAATTATGTCGCTGAACAGGGTACTGAAACTGAAGATCCCGGTGGGCGATGGCGGTTGGATAACATCCAATCGCTCCCAGCGGTAATCCAATCCGAATTTCAAAGAGTGACGACCACGCAGCATCGAGATTGAATCGACAAATTCCGTAACGTCAGTCTTGAATATAGAATCTGTATTTGCTGCTGGTCCCAGTTGCTGGAAACCGGAGACGCTGAATGTTGGCAGTTCGCTATTGAACGCAGCGTTCCTGGGAATACCGGGCAGGTTTATAGCCTGCGACGCAGGATTTCCAAGCAGAAGATCGGTGCGAAGAACAGAACGTCGCGTATAACCAAACCTGAATTCATTCAACGCACGATCGCTGAAAGTATGTATATAGCTTGACGCCAGCCCTTGACCAAGCGTCCTGGTCGGCGCAATCGTCCCGGTCGAAATAGTGCCGCTGCCGTCGGGTAACGGCGCAACCGGATTGGTTATATCCAAAGCAAACGAATAACGACCGAAAATCTGATCTTTTGAGGAGATCTTGTGATCTATGCGAACATCGAACTGATCCTGATTGTCGGGTTCATTTCCGATCCGAGTAAAATTGTTAGCATTGCCGCCTGAGGTAGGAAGCGGGTACCGCGCCAAAAGCGCTGCCGCAACTGAATCGAATTGACCGGGAGGAATAATATTACCGGCCCAAACTCTGCGATCCGACTGACGAGTAATCATTCCGAGTTGAGCCTGAATGGTCTGACCATTCGTGTCAGTCTCCATTAACGGCGTGTTCGCGCCGCTGCAGTCGGTAGTAGCTGCCCCTGCGGGAACGAGACAAAGCTTTGCTCCGAGGAATGAAGAGAAGTCGCCTTTTCGCTCCGCAAGCGTCGGCACGGTTGAGGTACGGATGCGTCCAACTAACTGTCGCGTCCCCTGATAATCGACAAAGAAAAACGTTTTGTCTTTAGCAATTGGGCCACCGGCAACCAAGCCATATTGATTACGACGAAACCGAGGATTGGCTGCGGTAATCGGAGTAAAGAAGTTTCTCGCGTTGAGAGCTTCGTTCCTCAAAAACTCAAAAACTGTCCGGTGGAAATCGTTCGTTCCAGATTTTGTAGTCAGGTTAACAACACCGCCGTTGAACCTGCCGAATTCGGCCGACGGGCTGTTTACTTCTATTTTGAA
>DASRDY010000087.1:0-83333 GCA_035652355.1 Blastocatellia bacterium | reverse complement strand
AATATATGAAAGAGCAGCCTGCCGTGCCTCATCTGTTAAGGATGTTCAATAAGATTTGCGAAGCGGTTGCGTTCGCCAATTCAAGAGGAGTGATTCATCGCGATCTTAAGCCGGAAAATATTATGGTCGGCGCGTTCGGCGAGGTTTTGGTGATGGATTGGGGTATTGCAAAAACCTTAAGCGAAGCCTCGAAGTCAGAAAAAGACGACCTGCAGTCGGCGTCACAAACAGTAGAGCTCAGCGATAATGAAACACAAAACCTGACTGCGGATGGAACTGTTATGGGGACAAAGTATTATATGTCGCCAGAGCAGGCCGGCGGTCATTCTGATCAGGTCGATCAGCGCGCTGATGTTTATTCCCTGGGCGCCATACTCTACTTTCTGTTGACAGCAAGGCACCCTGACAAGTTTCAAAAACGACCTGATTCGGACGAGTCGATGAACGCAAATTCTGAAGCGCCCACAAAAAAGATCAAAAGCGAGTTGATTGACGAGCAGGCAGTTTTGCGCCCGCGCAAAGTCAATCGCGGAATTCATAAGGCGCTGGACGCTATCTGCGCAAAGGCAATGTCTGAACGTCCCGAAAACAGATACTCGAATGCCATCGAAATTGGAAATGACATCACCAGCTTTCTGGACGGCCAGCCCGTAACGGCTTATCGCGAGAATCTTTTTGAGCAGGCAAGCCGATGGATCGGAAACAATCGTTTCGTTTTTATCCTGATTCTGACTTATATCGTGATGCGATTTTTTATCTTTTTGCTGGTTCGTCGTTAAAGATTCGTGCCGCAAAGTTTAATACTGATATCAGAGAACAATTCATCACAGGAGTGACAAATATGTCGAAGCCAATATTCGGGCTCTTACTCGGAGGATTCTTGGGAATTCTGGACGGACTAACCGCCTGGTTTACGCCTGCGGTACGCGATCAACTGCTGGGCATAGTGATCGGGTCCACCATCAAAGGGCTGATAGCAGGTATATTGATTGGCCTTTTCGCGCGGTGGTTTAAATCTTTACCGCTGGGAATATTATTTGGACTGGCTGTCGGCGCGTTGTTGGCTTTCATTGTAGCGGCCATGACTCCTCAACATTACTATTTCGAGATTATGCTGCCTGGCTCACTGGTAGGATTAATCGTCGGCTTTGCTACACAGAAATATGGCAAAGCTCCCGATTCGGCAAGAGCCTGAACCAGGCCAGTAGCAGATATATGAAACGGTTATTCGGGGCACAGGACCGATCTTTATTCTGCTGCTTTTTTTGAAGGTAAAAACATGTTGCGCAGGAGGTCCGCAATACGTCTTACGTCACTAAAAATAAGGTAGAAGGTTTCGTCCTTAAGTGACAATTACAGACCTTACCACCATCTGCGGCGCTTTTGATCTGAGTTTGAATACCGCTCGTCATACTCTGACTGTTGTTCGGAGTTCGCGCGACGGTCACCCCGCGACTTTCGATAGGACGCGATGGCCTCGCGCGCCAATCGGCGATTTTCCTGCTCGGAGTGTACCAGACGAAGGTGATCCTTTTTCATGACTGTGCGCCCTCCTGATGTCAGTTCCTATTTCCTTCTTCTAATCGGCCGATGGAACAAGTTGCAAAAGCGGAAAATCGGGTTCCTTTTTTGCGGCTACAACCCCGACGCTGGTTTGACGTACGCTTTCCGAACGCCACGATCAGCAGACCAGCCATATGATTTTGGTCGGTTTGCTGAGTAGTGGTATCATTCGATTTCGGCTTAGCTTGGCTTCCCAATTTTCTGAGAGATCTCAAATCGCTATGGCAAAAGTAGTCTTCACCTCCAACCTTCAGCGCTTTATAGATTGTCCTTCTCAGGAAGCAGCGGGCGGTACGGTTCGTGAAGTTCTGGATCGTGTTTTCGAAGGCGCACCTCGCCTGCGTGGTTACATTCTGGATGACCAGGACCAGTTGAGAACACACGTCCACATCTTTGTAGATGGCGAACTAATTGTAGACCGCGTAAGACTGAGCGATGCCGTTCGTGATTCCAGCGAACTATATGTTATGCAGGCTTTGTCCGGAGGATGAAGTCGCAGGCCCTGCATAGACATCCCAACCATTGAGGTAATTATATGAGCAACCGAATATACGTAGCTTCACGCAAGGGGCTATTAACACTCGATAAAACCGGCAGCGGCGACTGGAAAGTGACGCGAACTGCTTTTCTGGGCGATCCCGTCTCGGCAATTCTTCCGGACAGCAGAGATAATTCCGTTTACGCCGCGCTTGACCTGGGGCATTTTGGAGTCAAGCTGCATCGCTCGCGCGACGGCGGCGACACGTGGGAAGAATGTGCTGTGCCGTTATACCCCAAGGATGCTGGTTTGGAAGAGCCAGTCTGGACTGGAGATGGTCCGCCGCCGGCCTCTAATAAAACCTTAAAACTGATTTGGATTTTGGAGACCGGCGGCAAGAACGAGCCCGGAGTCATTTATGCCGGCACGAATCCCGGCGGACTGTTTCGCTCGACGGACGGGGGATCGTCATGGGCGTTGATTGAGGCGCTGTGGGATCAACCTGAGCGCGAAAAATGGATGGGCGCCGTTTATAATGCTCCCGGAATTCACTCAATCTGCGTTCATCCCACCGACAGTAAACAAATTTCGGTTGCCGTTTCCTCCGGTGGTGTATGGCAAACCAAAGATGGAGGCGAAACATGGGCGAGCCGTGCAAAAGGAATGCGCGCGGCCTACATGCCGCCTGATTTGGCCTATAGCGAGATCTATCAGGATCCTCATAGAATGGTGCAGTGCCAAAACGATCCAACGGTATTCTGGGCTCAGCACCACAATGGGATTTTCCGCTCGACTGACGGAGCTAACTCCTGGCAGGAGTTGACTGATGTTCCGCCTTCGGTATTTGGCTTTGCGGTCGCGGTCCATCCAAACGATCCCGACACCGCATGGTTTGTCCCGGCAATTAAGGACGAGAAGCGATTCCCGGTCAACGCTCAAGTCGTTGTGTCGCGCACCCGCGATGGTGGCAAGACATTCGATGTGCTGCGCAATGGACTGCCGCAGGAGCACGCTTATGATCTGGTCTATCGACATTCGCTCGATATAGATCCGACTGGAAATTCTCTTGTGATGGGTTCTACAACAGGAAGCCTGTGGGTTACTGAAGACCAGGGCGACAATTGGAAGATAATCAACGCACACCTTCCACCTATCTACGCAGTGAGGTTTGCTTAATTCGACTGACCTGAACAAAGAAGGCGAGAATGAGATCAAACTCATCCTCGCCTTTTAGTTTGCCTGTTTAAAATTTAGAAGCTGATTCTCAGACCAAGCTGGAATTCTCGGCCAGGCAAAGCAGACGTAAAGCCAAGCGGCTGACTTGGCGAAGCGGCCGTTGTTCCGCTGAGATTAAACGGAGGAGCGATATTTCCCACCGTGTTGTTGATGCTGAGGAAGTTCGTCCTGTTGAACAGATCGAACGCTTCGATGGTTGCGTCAAGTTTGACTTTCTCGTTTATTGAGAATTGACGGGCAAGACGGGCATCAAACGTCCAGTAATTAGGACCGATGCCAGTATTACGACCCGCGCCAGCCGGCCTATCGGTGGTCGGATGGTGGTCGCCGTTGATATCTGTTCCGGCCAGAAGGTTGAACGGACGGGCACTGCTAGCCCTGAAAATTGGCGAGAAGGTGAAACCTGAGAATATCTTCTCTGTCGTCGTGGCGTTGCTGCCACCAGTCCATGGACTCTCGAAAACACCGGCGAATACGAACTTATGGCGCTGATCGAATGCCGATAGAGCGCGCTCTGCGGGCAGATTCAGTTGGTTCGCGGCTTCGTAATCGCTGTTGTAATCAGTGGTGTCATCGATCGCTTTGCTGTAAGTGTAATTGGCCAGAAGGCTGAAATGTCTTGAGAACCGCTTGGTTACTTCGATGATTCCAGCGTTGTAAACGGCATTGGCCGTGGATTCATACAGGTTGTTTTGCAGAAGCAATGGGTTCACAAAACAAGCAAATGGATTCGCAGTGCAGGCAGAAGCTCCCCAGTTTTGAATCGGTATACCTGCTGGACCCGACGGAGTAAACGGCGCCGGCAATAAATTGATGTCACGCGCGCGCGCAATTCGCATTGTGTGAGAATAGATATAACTGCCTGAGATTGCCAGGCCAGGAGCGATCTCTCGTTCAATGGAGATATCGGCCTGCTCGCTATATGGATTCTGGAAATCACTGGCGCCGCCAAAGATCACCGAGAGAGGAGGAATTGCTCCCGTGTGAGTAATATTGATGCCGAACTGGGTCAAATCTGCGGGAGTTATACAAGCGTCTTGATTGAACGACGCGAACTGGCATTGAACTTTTCCTTGCGCAAAAAGCGTCTGGAATATCGCAGCGGAGGTCAGAGCCGGATTACCCGGAGCTCCCGTCAACGGCACAAATACCTGCGCTATTTGCCTAACACCATTCACGACGCCCAAAGCCTGAACGACGTAATCTATCTGATAATTGACTGGCGCGTAGAAAATGCCGAATCCGCCGCGGATGGCAGTCTTGTGATCTTTGAAAGGTTCATAAGCAAACGAGAAACGCGGAGCGAAATTGTTTCCGTCGGAATGAAGTGGCTTGCGACGTCGGTCATACTCGTACCTGAGTCCAAGATTCAGGGTCAGGTTGCTCTTAATGTGATAGGCATCTTCAACATACAATCCGTAATATGGATTTGTGCTGGAGACTACCGGGTCACCAAACCCCTGCTGATAGAATTGGGGCAATCCCAGTGTAAACGCTTGCAATGAATCGATTGTCGAAGGCGCGACGTTAATACCGCATGCGGCAGGAACCTGCAAACATGGGCTGAGAATACCCCCTGGTAATTCGCCAAAGCTGAATCTTCCGGCAAAGAAGGTATGGGATTCCGTATTGTTGCCGCGCAGCAAAACATCAAATCCCATCTTAAGAGTGTGATTGCCGACTATCGTTGTCAGGTTATCCGCGAAATCCTCGCGATGCATAGTACTGAAGCTGGGAAGAAAGATGTCACGTCCGAATGACCCGAACCCGGCGATATCCAAACCGACGCCCTGCGGATCGTTTGGGACGACATCTGTCTTCGACAGATTCCATTGCAGGCGCAGCTCGTTCTGTGTCGTGGCGCTGAATTGGTGATACCAACCCGCCTGTGCGGTGTTGTCTACGGATTGGTAGAGATTACCGCGTGATTCACCATTCAAAGCTTGAACATTTGGATCTCTTTCGCGGTCTCTGCCGAAACTGAACCGCAGGTATGCTTGATTCTTTTCATTAAACTGATGATCCAGCCGCGCTGAAAACAAGTCTGATTTTGAGGTGAATGGGAACAACCCACCGTTCTGTTCAAAGATGTTAACGGCAAACGAGCTCAAGGGTGAGGCGGCCGGATTAACTGTCAGTATGTTCTGAAGAATGCCGGCGCATATGTTGGACGGCAGCGCGGGTTGACCCGTCAAGCATGGCACCGGCGTCGCTCCCTGGGCGGCCAGTCCATTAAGAATTGTCTGCTGCCCCCCCGTCGGCCGGAAAATCGAGGTGGTCGTTAATAACGGCACAGAATTCTCTGCATTTCGGCGCAAACCCTCGTAGGCGACGAAGAAGAATGTTTTGTCTTTCTTGATCGGGAAACTAAATGTGCCGCCGAACTGGCCTCTGGTTAACAGGTTCTTAACTGGCGTGGCCACGTGATCCGGCTGAGCTGGATTAAACACTTGTCCAGGGGCCAAAGCTTGATTGAACGAAAACGGATTTCTAGCATCTAATCTCTGGTTGCGGAAATAACCGAACGCCGATCCGTGAATGAGGTTGGTACCAGTTTTTGAGATGATGTTTATCGAAGCACCGCTGGCATAACCAAGCTCTGCTGTATAGTTGCTGCGGTTCACCTGAAATTCCTGAACGGCATCCTGGCTCAAGGTTAATCGAACGCCACCGGCGTCGTCGTTAGCTTCACCGCCGTCGACGGTAATGCCATTGCCGCGGCCATTGCTTCCGTAAAATGAAAGCCCGCTTTGCGGAGTCTGTTTTACTCGAAAGTCCTGATTGTCGACGACATTTCGTGAATCGCTGACGCCAGGCAATAACAGAGAAAATGTCAGGTAATCGCGACGATCGATCGGCAATTGCTGGATGAACTTCTGCGTTATGGACTCAGCCTGTCCACCTTTTTCGGTTTCTATTACGGCCGACTCTCCGGTCACGTTTACGTCGGCAGATACGGCTGTTACGCCAAGCCGAACGTCGGCGACCACCGTCTCACCGACATGTACAAGCAGTGCTTTCTTCGCGGGTTGAAAGCCTGGACCTTCAACACTGATGATATAAGTACCAGGTTGAATGCTGGTCAACCTGTATTGACCGTCTTTGTCGGTGCCGACGGTGCGCTTTGTCCCCTTGTCGGCATCAGTAAGGGTAACTGTGGCATTGGCGACAACAGCGCCGTTCTGATCGGTCACCGTTCCTTTGATATCGCCGGAAGATCCGACGCCCTGGCCATATCCAACGCTCACACAGGCCAGTGCGAATAAGATTAGAAATGTAGATACTCTAATGAGTCTCACGTGTCCTCCTAGAAGCTTAAGATTCTTTCACCAGATCTGGTGTTTTATTGCGCTCTGAACGAACTTTTCTCGGCTGAAGCACCTGGATTATCAAGACCGATGCAACTCAATCCAGGATCGACAGATCCGTCGTGTCCCCGTGGACCCGAAAATTGACTGCAAATCTTCTAATTCAGGTCAATTCAGCAGCTTCGATTTGGACTCTAACCTGGCTGCTTGTTATAAGAGGCGCAAGCCTCCTTTACGGATATGACCTCTTAGAAGTTCTGGTTGACTTTGATGGATCTCCCGAGTCAGTACCGCGCAACGGTTCTGTTCAAGGCAATTGCCTGTTTTTTATATACGGCGTATCTTAGACCTGTTTACGTCGGTTTAACAAGAAAAAACGACGCCCGAGAATCAAATAATAAACAACAGCGGGCTATCAGTATGATACGATATTCAGCCTGAACTCACAACAGATAAATTCTGTAATAAATGAGTTTATTTGAATTCGCAAATCTGGAAGGTAAACACAGTGACCCCTACGGCCGTGGACCAAACTGATCGACGAACAGTGCAAATTCGGCACATTTGTTCAATCAGCCTGGTGCTTTTCAATTTTTTGAGTTTCCTTTGAATCCAGGATCGCTCTTGTCCCGGTTTGCGATATCAGGTAAATATAAAGGCAGACTAACACCTGCACTGCCGCGCGGGTTATAAATTCTGAAACACAAGTTTTAGTTGCAATCTTTCAAGGAGGCGTGGGCTACCTGGATGCGAGCTCAGTATTGGCTGATGAAATCTGAACCGACATCTTTCTCCATTGACGATTTGGAAAAAAGGCCAAATCAAACCACGTGCTGGGACGGAGTTCGGAATTATCAGGCCAGGAACTATATGCGCGCTATGAGGACAGGCGATCAGGTCCTCTTTTATCACAGCAATGCCGATCCTCCTGGCATTGCTGGAGTTGCTGAAATCGTGCGAAAAGCATACCCGGATCACACTGCGTTTGATCCGGACAATAAGCATTATGATCCAAAGAGTAATCCTGCGAAGCCGACCTGGGATATGGTTGATGTCAGGTTTGTTCGTAAATTGAAAAACTTTCTTCCCCTTGAAAGACTGCGCGAAGTCAAAGCGCTGCAGGGAATGGAGCTTTTAAGAAAAGCCTCGCGACTTTCGGTTCAACCTGTCACGCCTGCGCAGTGGAAAGTGATATTGAAATTGGCCGACAAATAGAATTCTGCGTTCCACCTTCTGGTGGCCGCTCGTTGTAAGTTTTGATGCCGCAACAGGAATGATTGAGAGATAACAAAAAGTGGAGGTCCTGTATTACGATGTCTTCGACAATCAAACCTGAGCCAAATCGTGGCCGCGGCGCGCTTTCAAGTCCACCCAATCGTTTCTTTAAGCTGACGGTTCATCGCGACCCTGAGGCCGGCATCGATGAAATCTCGCCGAAAACGGAGTTCCTGCGAGATTCAACTAAAACGATCATCGCCCACAACGACAGCCCTGATGTCGGATTTGCAACCAGCGTTAATCCTTATCGAGGGTGCGAGCACGGTTGTATCTACTGTTTTGCCCGTCCGACACACGAGTATCTGGATTTTTCCGTCGGGCTGGATTTTGAAACGAAGATTCTGGTCAAAGAAGACGCGCCACAATTGCTAAGGGCAGAATTGTCATCGAAAAAATGGAAGCCGCAACTTCTCGCTTTCAGCGGAGTGACCGATTGTTATCAACCGATAGAACGCAAATTGACTCTGACCAGACAGTGCCTTGAGGTATGCCTGGATTATAGAAATCCTATAATTATCATCACGAAAAACAACCTTGTAACACGAGATACAGATATTCTGATTGAAATGGCGAAGTTCCATTGTGCGGCCGTTTTTGTCTCTGTTACTACGCTGAATCCGGATTTGGCCAGAATTATGGAGCCAAGAGCCTCCATTCCGGAAAGAAGACTCGCCGCAATCGAAACTCTGTCTGCGGCCGGTATACCTGTCGGAGTCATGGTTGCTCCTGTTATTCCAGGTTTGACCGATCACGAGATTCCCAATATCGTCGAAGCTGCGGCAAAAGCCGGGGCGCAGCACGCCGGATTGACAATCGTGCGGCTGCCTTACGCTGTTAAAGAGATCTTTGAACAATGGTTGGACGAGCATTTTCCCGAACGAAAAGACAAAGTCCTCAACCACCTTCGTGATATGCGTGGCGGAAAGTTGAACAACAACAATTTCGGCGAGAGAATGGGCGGCGATGGGCCGTTTGCAGAACAGATCGAATCACTTTTCAGGATATCGTGCCGAAAGTCCGGAATTACAAATCCCGAGTTGAATCTGTCTACAGATTCATTCCGCCGACCAGACGACAAGCAGTTGCAGTTATTTTAAGACACTCCGACCAGGTCTTGTTTGATTCTGATTAATCATATATGAATATCCTCAACCCAGAGGAGCGAAACCTATGAGCGAATTTATCAGAGTGCTCGGAGTAAACGAATTACAACCCGGCGGATGTACTATCGTTGTTGCCAATAGTAAGGAAATAGCCTTGTTCAATGTAAATGGAACATTTCACGCTATTGAAAACTCATGCACTCATCGCGGCGGCCCATTAGGACAAGGAGACCTGGAAGGTTGTGTTGTTAGTTGCCCCTGGCACGGCTGGACGTTTGATGTCACTTCGGGAACATCTCTGATCAACGAGGAATTCAGCGTTCCAAAATACGATGTTCAGGTTCAGGGGGAAGACGTTCTGGTCAAAGTTTAAAATTTAATTTCTAAATAATACTTACTTGGCCGATTCCTTCTATAACGCGACCGATTTCATAGAATGTCTGATTAAACTTGGTGAAGTGTGACTTAACCAACTCCAAATGATCGGCACTGACCACCACGACCATGCCGATTCCCATATTGAAAGTCCGGTACATCTCCGCCATTTCCACATTGCCGATCTTCTGCATCAGAGTGAAGAGAGGTAAAACCGGCCACGAGCCTTCCTTGATCTCAACTCCAGTACCTTCGGGCAGAATCCGTGGAATGTTTTCAAGCAAGCCTCCGCCTGTAATGTGGGCCAGTCCGGCGATATGGCCTGCGTTGATCAGGCCCTCAAGCGATTCGAGATAGCTGATGTGTCCTTTCAACAGTGCCGCTCCCGCAGTGCAATTGAGTTCCGGGATCAGCGAATCGACTTTGTAGCTGGCGATTTCAAATAGAAGCTTTCGCGCAAGACTATAGCCATTCGTATGAAGGCCTATGGATGGTAGTCCCAGGACGATGTCGCCGATTTTGATCTTCGATCCGTCGATCACTTTCGACTTATCTACTATTCCAACGATTACACCGGCGACGTCATATTCGCCTTCGGCATAAAAACCCGGCATTTCCGCCGTCTCACCACCCAGCAGAGCGCATCCCGAAGCTTTGCATGCGCGAGCCAGTCCTTCGACGACCTGCGCGATAACAATCGGCTCGATCTTTCCAGCAGCGATATAGTCCAGGAAGAACAGAGGTCTTGCTCCCTGAACCAGAATATCGTTGATGCAGTGGTTGACCAGATCTTCGCCAATTGTGTTGTGGATACCAGTCATAAACGCGACGCGCAGCTTTGTTCCTACTCCGTCAGCGCTGGCAACCAATATAGGTTCGGACATTGGACCAAAGTCAGCGCGGAACATTCCGCCAAAGCTGCCGATATCGGTCATCACATTCTTTGTGAAAGTTTCGCGAGCCAGTTTCCTGATTCGAGCCTTTGCGTCGTTCGCGGCATCGATATCGACGCCGGCATCGCTGTACGAGATTCTTTGACTCATCTTTTTTTATTTAACTACTAGACTCCGATTATGCGTACCAGTTCTTTTTCTCGTTCTGTCTTTGTTTTTGCGCGATCACCAATGGCAGTCGGGTATTTGCCCGTATAACACGCAGTACAGAAACGGCTATCTTCCGGATCGCCACAGGCATCCAGCAAGCCTTCAAGATTGAGGTAACCAAGAGAATCTGCGCCAATAAAATCGCGTATGTCTTCGACGCCCTGGTTTGCCCCGATAAGCTCATCTCTTGTCGGAGTATCGACTCCGTAAAAACAAGGAGCAATTGTCGGTGGGCAGGCAATCCGCACGTGAACTTCCTGGGCGCCAGCCTGACGCACCATCTGCACTATCTTCCGGCTGGTTGTACCGCGAACGATCGAGTCGTCGATCAGGATCACGCGTTTGCCCGCGATAAGATCGCGCACGGGGTTCAGCTTTATCTTCACGCCAAAATTGCGAATCGACTGACGCGGCTCGATAAAAGTTCGGCCAATATAATGATTACGGACCAGCCCGAATCGAAAACTTATCCCGGATTCCGCGGAATATCCGATTGCGGCCGCTACGCCCGAGTCCGGGACTGGTACGACTATGTCTGCATCGATGGGGTGCTGTCGCGCCAGGCGTTTTCCCATTAGGTGCCGGCTTTGATTAACGCTGCGCCCAAAAATGATCGAATCCGGTCGCGCAAAATAGACGTGTTCGAAAATGCAGTTCGAGGTCGGCTTTGGCGGCAGCGGAAAACTGCTGTGCAGACCTGCCTCATCCAGAATTACGATCTCGCCCGGTTCAACCTCGCGAAGATAGGTCGCACCGATCAAATCGAAAGCGCACGTTTCTGACGCAAATACGTACGCGCCGTCCAGTTGCCCTATCGACAGCGGGCGAAAACCGTGGGGATCACGAACCGCGATGACGCTGTCAGGTGTCATCAACAGCATCGAATAGGCGCCGTCAATGTTGCGGAAAGTCTCAACCAGCGCATCGAACAGTGTCGGCTCCTTTGATCGAGCCGCCATGTGCAGCACGACTTCAGTATCTGATGTTGAGGAAAATATTGCGCCTTCCGCTTCAAGCTGGTTGCGCATCTGTTCTGCATCCGGCAGATTGCCGTTGTGGCAAAGCGCTATCTGCCCACGATGGCAGTTAATAACAAATGGTTGCGCTTCCCGCAGACTTACCGAGCCAGCGGTCGAATACCGTACGTGTCCGATGGCGGATCGACCAGGCAGCCTCTTCAGGGTCTCCTGGTTATTAAATATGTCGCTGACATATCCCATTCCGCGCTCTGCATACAGTCGCAAACCGTCGGACGAAACCATTCCCGCCGATTCCTGTCCGCGATGTTGCAGCGCGTAAAGCCCAAGGTAGGTCAGATGCGCAGCATCCAGGTGATTGAAAACACCAAAGACACCGCATTCCTCATGTAACTCGTCAAACAATTTTTATTCTCGCTGTTGTCTGCTTGTTGCCGGATTTCTTTAACATATAACTTTATCATGAACCGGTGGTCCGGCAAATCAAGAGCACAACAAAGTAACATTCCTTCACTACATTTTGCCTGAATAATCTATAAATCCTTGTTGCCAGGAGTTTTGCATCGGTCAGACCCCGTAAAAAGCCACGGACAGCTTGACCGAATTACGGTAATCCATGATTGGCAAAACCATACAGCAAAAGAACTAATCCTTTGATTTATAAAGGATTACCACAGTAATGCCATGATGGCATAACCCTTGCGCAGTAGGCATCGAGCAGATCAAAACATGTAGGGAGTTTTGTAAAACGAAATGCTGAAGTCGACCGTCAAACTTAAGGCTATTGCAATTGCCGTGGCGGCCATCGGTTTCGCTCTGTGGCTCTATACGGGCGTCCGCATGCTGGCGACCGTACAAGGAAACTACCGGGAATGGATGTTATTAGCCGGAGCAGCCCTCGCAGTCGGACCCTTTGACGCTATAAAACTCAACTATTTGAAAATGCGCTTTCGCCTTGGCGACGCATTTGTCATCATAATCGCGCTTCTTTACGGAGTACCACAGGCAACGTTGACGGCCGCGCTTTTAGGTTGCATCGTAGCCATCAGAGACCAAAAGGAAGAGAACCAGCCCTGGAACCTGGTTCTGGCGCCAGCGGCATCTGCGTCCGCAATATTTATCTCGGTATCGGTTCTCTCAAAGCTCCCGCTCACCGGCAGCTACTATATGGCGATGGTCGGGCTTGTGGCAATGACCTATTACTTGCTGTTCAGCGGTCTGCTCTCACTGGGAATCGTGGGATACAGCGGTAGATCGTTCAAAGCCATCTGGCAAGAGCGATGGGCACAAACCTTTCTGTCATTGTTCTTCACCAGCCTGGGGGCAATAGCCGTTTACGGGGCAATCAAAAATGTCGGGTTTTATGCGTTCGTCATCATCACCCCGATACTGTTTGTAGCTTATTTCACGTACAAAACTTATCTTGATAAAGTTGAAGCATCGAACCAGCATGTGACTCGACTGGCCGAGCTTTATCTCTCTACCATCGAATCGTTGACAATGGCTATCGACGCCAAAGACCAGATCACGCATGGTCACGTCAGAAGGGTTCAGGTATATGCCATCGAACTTGCCGTAGAGCTCCATCTCAACGAAAACGAAATTGAGGGGCTTAAGGCTGCAGCCCTGCTGCACGACATTGGAAAACTGGCCATTCCGGAGTATATCTTAAACAAGCCCGGCCGACTGACTGCCGCCGAGTTTAACAAGATGAGCCAGCATCCCACCGTCGCGGCAGAACTGCTGAAGAACGTCGAGTTTCCTTATCCTGTCGTTCCACTGGTGCTGCATCACCACGAAAAATGGAATGGCTCTGGCTATCCTGCCGGATTAAAAGGAGATCAGATCCCGCTGGGCGCACGCATACTGTCGATAGTAGATTGTTACGACGCACTGCGATCTAATCGGCCATATCGACACGGTTTCTCGATGGACAAAACGCTCGGAATTATGGCCAACGAGTCAGGCACATCCTTTGACCCCGACTTGCTCCAGCGTTTCTTCAAAATAGTAAAACACGCTGAAGACAAGATAAAATTGTTGGATGTCCCGCACGAAGTTGCCTGTGAATCCGATGAGCTAATGTTAGAGACAGAAGTTGCGTACGGTAGACCGACTTTGGCGCCTACCGCTCAACAATCAGTCTACGAAGACATTGCGGCAGCACATAAAGAGGTCCTGTCGCTGTACGATATGTCGCAGACGTTCAGCAGCACGCTGAACCTGGCGGAGATTCTTTCTCTGATCGCTTCGAAATTAAGTCAGTTAGTCAAATTCAGCACTTGCGTGGTCTATCTCGCTGATCCGGACGAAGGTGTATTGCGCGCCACGCATATAATCGGTGAAAACAACAATCTGCTGGCCAGGCACACGATTCGATTCGGGGACGGCATCAGCGGATGGGTGGCTTCCAATCGTGAGCCAATCGCTGGAGCTCACCCGCAAGGCGATTTCAATGGCATTCATCATGAAGCGCTTGCGAGCTACACTAATTCTCTCGTCTTTCCGTTGGTGGAAGAGGGAGAAGTTCTGGGTGTACTCTCTCTGTACGCCACGGCCGACATTTGCTTCGCTGATGATCAAGTGAGATTAATGGAGCTGGTAGCACGAAACGCCGCATCGGCATTGCGGAACGCGCGTAAGTTCGAAGAGACTCAGGAATCCGCTCTGACCGATCGTCTGACCGGACTACCTAACTCTCGCTATATGTACCTGTTTATCGAGCAGGAGCTGAACAAGGCTGCGGTTCACGGCTATCCGGTCACTCTGCTGATGCTGGATCTGGATGGATTCAAGCGAGTCAACGATCAATATGGTCATCAGACGGGTGATGAAATGCTCCGCGACATCGCCAAAGTTTTGAACGGGCAGATTCGACGCGACGACATATTGGTAAGATATGCCGGCGACGAATTTGTCGCGGTTCTGATCGGCACCACGATGGAACAGACGCAGGACGTCATCTCCCGAATGCAGCGAGCCGTTGAAGAACATACAATGGTTATCCGCGGCAAGGCCGTATCGGTCGGCGTCAGCATCGGACAAGCTCTATTTCCGGACAGCGGACGAACTCTTGAGGAGCTGCTGATGATCGCCGATGCCAATATGTATAGAAATAAGGACGAGCATAGAGAGCGCGATATTACTCTGACTCAACTGCGCGCGAGCCGATAACGATCGTCTGAACAATTACTTCATTTGCGATATCTGCCGAGGTCGAACAAAAGTATTTTGTTCGACCTTTTTCGTTTTTGCTAATGAAAATGCACCGCCGGCCGTAAAGCCTAAAGAAGACAGTTCGAAAAACATCAAGCAGTGCTCGCAAGATCACATATAGATAAACCGGCAAATGAAAAACATCGCATCATCTCATTACAGTTGTCCCAACTGCGGGCGTTTCACCTATAAAAATGTCTGGGTATGTGTGTGGTGTCGACAGCCGATCGCCAAATCCGGCAACGCTGCTTCCAAAGAAGAAGCCAAAACCGAAAAACCCCGTCGCACGCGCACAGGCAAGGTTAACTCCTGCTGAGCTTCAAGGCCTAGTCAACTCCGTTGTGACGCTTCCCGCAAACCGTGACACTCCCGGTGTCACAGCGTAACCTATTGCGGTAACAGCGGATAATTAGACGTGTGACAGTGTGACACCGATGTGCATAAATTAAGGCTAACCTGTCGCTAACCATTATTAACGCCTATCTGCGCAAGTAGCTGATAAAGCTGAATATAACCGAATTCGACCAGTTCCCCAGACTTCCGTGACCTCGGCCAAACCGCAGGCAGAATTATTCCCGGACATATCTGCGGAACTTTGTATCTGATTCCATTAAAAGAAGTTGTACTTTAGAATGCCGCGTGACATCACTTGGCCAACTACTAAAGCTCTAGGAGATGAACGCTAAACGCACGGGGACGTCGGTTGAACCGAAGACGCGATATTATCGTTTAGATATTTCTGAGAACGTTATGCATCCGAACCTGAAAGTAAATCGTTGAGGCGATCTATGTAATGGCAATCGCTGGATCTAATGGGACACGAAGAAATCAGACAGTATATATTGGAAGCTGCTGGTAAAGCCGAGAGAAGGATCAAGTCGGCTTATCGTAATCCTCTGACTGGACAGTGGCATATTGATCTTGATGAATTGCCGAACCAACTCCTTTTCACGCCGCCACTTGGCGTCACTCCTGACGAAATGGTCGACAAATTGAAAGAGATGATGCGGCCTACTTTTAATCCCTTCACCGTTGTGCCAGAAGACGAGATCGAAAAGCTGCGAAAGGGAGACCGTGACAAAATCTTTGGCGCAATGCAACGGCTGCAAAATATCGGCGACAGAGCAATTCAACCTTTGATCGAAACTCTGACCAACAAACACGAGACCACGACTCTTCGCGCACGAGTCGCGTATACTCTGGGAATTATAGGGGATCCTATTGCCATGGAGCCACTCATAGAAACTCTCAGCGATCCTTCCAAAGAGGTCCGTTTGTCCGCGATCGAAGCGCTGGAGAAAATCGGCGATGAAAGGGCTTTGTCTGAATTGAAACGGATATCTGAAACTGATGATTCCGCGATTCCGGCCTCCAACGATGTCACAATCTATCTTCGAAATGTAGCTCAAAGGGCGATAAGGCAAATCGAAGGCAGGTTCGGCTAACCCAGTCTCTGTCTTGCAACCGCTTCCTTCGAAGCGAACTCATACTAAACGAAATTTGGAACTCTCTGTTCTTTTTCCCATCTATTTTTACTAGTATGTTTGCTATAATTCGCTAAATTTTGAAGGAAACTGGTTCGTTCATTTCAGAGAGTTCAGCGCGTTTAAATTCCAGTCAGGTTTAAATGAACCTGTTGTTTTTACCATTTAAAGGTATTTTCCAACCGTCTTTGAACTGACGGAGTCTTTTCGGAACCGATCTGTTGGACAGGGTGTCACCCAGCAGGTCTCAACGCTAATTCGGAGATAGCCGCGGAGATAATCATGGATCAGGAGAAAGAGTCCCAATCCCAGGAAACTAAGCCACGAGCCACCGCCGATTCCGGCGGCGACATAGTCAATCTGCTCTCTCAAAAAGTGGTCGGACAAGCGGCCGTTATGAAGTCAATCGTCCCCTACATTCACATGTGGAAAGCGGGACTGGCGCCCGAAGGGAGACCGGCAGGCGTCTTTCTTCTGCTGGGGCCAACTGGCACAGGCAAGACGAAAACAGTCGAGGCCATTGCCGAAGTCTTGCACGGCAGTCCAAAGAAAGTGTTGAAGGTCGATTGCGGCGAATTCCAGATGGAGCACGAAGTGTCGAAACTGATCGGGTCGCCTCCCGGGTATCTTGGTCACCGTGAAACGCCCGCAAGGTTGACTCAGCAACAGTTGACCGATGCGACAACTCCGCAGTGCGATCTTGCTCTTGTTCTCTTTGACGAGATTGAAAAGGCGGCTCCCTCGATGACCCGATTGCTGCTGGGCATCCTGGACAAGGCCATATTGAGGCTCGGTGACAACACCACAGTTAATTTTGAAAAGACGTTGATCTTTTTTACCAGCAACCTGGGCGCGGCCGAGATGATGAAGGAGATTCAGCCTGATTTTGGTTTTCAGGCCGCAATTCCACGCAAGCGAGACGAAGTCGCGACCAAGGTCGAAAACGTGGCGCTGTCCGCCGTGCGTAAGCGATTCTCGCCTGAGTTTGTTAATCGAATCGATGCAATCGTGACCTATCAACCTCTGGACGAAAACTCTTTGATGGTGATTCTGGATCAGAACATCGACGAACTCCAAAAACACGTCAACACCAGGCTGGCGGACCGCTGTTTCACGATGGAGCTTACAGACGCCAGCAGACAGTATCTGCTGAAGCACGGTACCAGTGCGGAATACGGCGCAAGAGAGTTGAAGCGAACTATTCACCGTCAGATAACTCAGCCACTGGCAACGATGGTCGCTTCCGGTGGCATCGCACCAGGCGCGGTAGTACAGGTTGATCTGGCGGAAGACGGAGACGGTTTGACCTTAAAAGCCACCGCCGTCGCCGAGAGACTCGAGCCTGTCTCGCAGAAGGTTCTGATTGTTGACGACAATATTCAGCTTTTGGGCTTTATCGAATATTTGCTGAAAGACTCCGGATTCGATGTTTCGACAGCAAAGTCCGGCGAGCAGGCACGAATAGTTTTTGCAAAAGAGAAACCGCATACAGTTCTGATGGATTATATGCTGGGTGATGACGATGGGATCTCACTGGGATTACAGCTTCAACTTGACGATCCGAAAACATCGCTCATCTTAATGACTGGAGGCGAGCTGACACCCGAAGAAGAGGGTATTTGCCATGAATTGAGTATTCCGATTCTTAGAAAGCCTTTCCTTGCTGTCGACGTTCTGAATATAGTTCGATCGCGTTTTAGCAGGGCTTCGGCAGCACAGGTAGCTGGGTAATTCGATCTGGATGCGTCTGACTTGCTTAATATTGCCGTGCGACCTGGCACGTACGCCTCTATACTTTAGCGGATGAGCTTCATCCGAATTATCAGAAACACAATCATACTAGGCCTTGCGCTGGCGCTCGGACTTGGCTTGTGGGCGTTTGCGATAGAGCCGTCCAGGCTAACGATCCATCCGGTCTCGCTTCAGGTTCCGAACTGGACGCACGATCAAAACGGATTAAAAATAGGAATGTTGTCCGATCTTCACGTCGGGGCACCGTACATCGGATTAGACAAGTTAAGAAAAATCGTTAATACAACTAACGCAGAGCACCCTGAGATGGTTGTTATTCTCGGGGATTTTGTAATCCAGGATGTCGTTGGCGGTCATTTTGTCGAACCCGAGCAAATTGCTGAGGTTCTGAAAGATCTGACAGCGCCGCTGGGTGTAATAGCTGTACTGGGAAACCACGACTACTGGTACAGCGGTGATCGGGTGAAGAACGCGCTGGTCCAGCAGGGCATAAAAGTCCTGACGAACGAAGCTTACCGGATCGATTACAAAGGAAAACCGATCTGGATTGCCGGCATTGGCGATCTTTGGGAAGGTCATCCGGATATCCAGGGAACGTTGAAGCAAATACCCGAGAGTGATTCGGTAATTCTGATTACTCACAATCCCGACCTCTTCCCGGATGTGCCTTCAAGAGTCAGTTTAACGCTAGCCGGTCATACTCACGGCGGTCAGGTAAACCTTCCATTCTACGGTCGCAAGATAATCCCATCAAAATACGGCGAACGGTTTGCTGCGGGACACATCGTTGAAGGCGGGAGACATTTGTTCGTGACGACTGGAATCGGCACCAGCAGTTTGCCTGTTCGTTTTCGTGTTCCGCCAGAGATCGTGATCCTCACGCTATCGTCCCAGGACTAGACCTGACTTTGATGGGGCTGTAAAGTTAAATGAAAGATTAATACAGAGTCAGGCAAAAAAATTTGGCATCGAAGTCACCACTTACAGTTTATACAATCGGTCACGGGCGACACCCGTTCGATTATTTCCTGGCACTTCTTAATCGATACAATATCAAAGTGATTTGCGATGTACGTAGCGCTCCGCGCTCTCGTTGGCCGCAGTTTAATGAGAGGGTTCTGGCTGAAGCGTTAAGGCAACACAACATCGGGTACGAACATTTACCGGAATGCGGCGGCAAGGTCCCGGTTGCACCGGCGGATCGTGCGCGAGGTATCGATAGAATTATCGATCTTGCTCACGATGCAAATGTTGCGATTTTGTGTTCAGAATCCCAGCCGATCACGAAACATAAACAGCCACACGCGAATTGTCACAGATTTGGAATGTTGGCTCCGTTGCTTAAGGTCAAAGGCGCGGAAGTTGTACACATACTTCCCGATGGACTATCGATGCAGTGCGACGAATCATCATTTCCTTCTGTGTGGTAATCAGTCTTATGTAGCGTAGGCTTCCAGCCTGCGTATCGCCGTCCTGCGCGACGTAACTTGATACCTTGCAACTTATTATGACGTAAGCAGGCTGGAAGCCTACGCTGGATTTTGTCACTTGACTCTATATCGCCGGCCATTGATGATATGAGCTGTCCCGAGCGGTAACAAGAACCTATGACAAAACGTTATCCCAATCGTCTATTCTTCCTGGTCGTTTTCTGTCTTGGTATTTTTGCTTGCGGTCAATCACAAAAAAAGCCGGCCACGAACGGGCAAAGCGAGAGCGACCTGCCCGCTCCCTACTCCACGTCATCCGCGGATAACGGTCCCCGAGTCGTTTCTCGGCCTAAAGGCGCCGAACTGCACCTTCCGCCAGGTTTTAAGATCGAAGAATTTGCTTCGGATTTCAACGTTCCCCGCTGGATGATTCAGGGTCCGAATGGCGATATCTTCGTTTCCGAGGTAGGCGCGAATAGAATCACGGTATTGCGCGGCATTAAAGACGGAAAACCAGAGTCACGGTCTGTATTCGCGAGCGGGTTGACTTTACCCTTTGGCATGGCAATCCACAATGGCTATTTCTACATAGCAAACACAAATTCTGTAATCAGATATCATTACACGCCTGGACAAACCGAGGCCCAGGGCGCTTCTGAAAAGATTATCGACTTGCCTGGGCGCGGATACAACCAGCATTGGACGCGAAATATTCTATTCAGTCCCGATGGCAGCAAACTTTATGTCACGGTAGGCTCGCAGACCAATGTAAGCGTGGAACCTGACGAACGTCGCGCCGCGATTTCTGTCTACGATCCCGATGGCGGTTCGCATCGAGTATTCGCCAGTGGCATCCGCAATCCAGTTGGACTCGACTTCTACCCCGGAACCGATACGCTCTGGGCGGCGGTAAACGAGCGCGATGAGCTCGGCGACGATCTTGTGCCGGACTATGTCACTTCGGTTAAAGACGGCGGATTCTACGGCTGGCCCTATTACTACATCGGAAATCATCAGGATCCGCGCCACAAAGGTGAAAGACCCGATCTGGCAAGCAAAGTAATTGTGCCGGATGTCTTGTTGCGATCGCATGTAGCGGCGCTCGGACTGCATTTTTACCGAGGCGATCAGTTTCCCGCTGATTATAAAGGCGACGCTTTTGTCGCACTGCATGGATCCTGGAACAGGTCGTTAAGAGTTGGCTATAAGGTAATTCGCATTCATTTCAGAGATGGAAAACCCGATGGCGAGCCTCAAGACTTCCTGACCGGATGGCTTATCGACCCGGGCACTCACGATGTCTGGGGAAGACCTGTCGGATTGCTGGAGCTGAATGATGGCTCGTTACTGGTCACTGACGACGGCGCCAATAAAATCTGGCGCATAACTTATTCCAGGCAGTAATTGATTGCTGGTATATAGGATCGGAATCACTATGAGAAATCGCAGAAATCATTTGGTTATCGCTGGCGCATTGATGCTGTTCATTTCCAGTATAGCGGCCCGCCAGACCGCAGCGCCGCCGGCGACAAACATATTTGTCGCGGAGCTCAGCGTCCAAAACGGTAAGTGGAAGGTCGTGAATCCGATCAATATCACGGACCGCGACGGATACAACAACCAGCCATTTTTCACGCCGAATGGTAAAAGCATCCTTTACACGTCGATTCGGGAAGACAAACAGGCCGATATTTACCGCTATGATCTGGTTAGTAAAACTGACGCTCGTGTGACAAACACGAAAGAGAGCGAGTACTCTCCGACCCTTACACCAGATGGCAAAGGTATTTCGGTTATACGTGTTGAGCCAGATAATACTCAACGACTGTGGAGATTTAATTTAAACGGCGATGACCCTTCAGTCATTCTTGAGAATATAAAACCGGTTGGTTACCACGCATGGATCGACGGAAATACTCTTGCGTTATTTGTCCTTGGTAGCCCATCGACTCTTCAAATAGTCGATGTAAAGACTCAGCACGCGGAAACGGTTGCCAGCGACATTGGAAGATCTCTCTTCAAAATTCCACATCAGGAGAAGGTCAGTTTTACTCATAAAATCTCAAATAACATGTGGGAGATCGATGAATACGATCTGAAGAGCCGCAAAACAAGTATCGTGGCTAAAAGTCAGCCGGGCAATGAATACTATGCGTGGTCTCCGTCAGGCGTTCTGGTTACCGCGAATGATGCTAAACTGTTCAAGCTTCAGCCTGGAAAAGATTCGGACTGGGTAGAGATCGCCGATCTATCTTCATCCGGGATAAAAAGCATCACCAGGATCGCGATCAGTCCTTCAAATGATCGCATTGCCTTCGTAACAAGCCGCGGTAAGTAAAGGGTTACCGGAAGTATCGCGCTGATTGACGGCTAGTTGAGAGTAATTGCTAAATTCTCTCTCGCTTTCAACTTAAATGTGTTATTCGTTTGCGCAGTAAAAAAATCATCACATTCGTAACTTTTATTGAACTTTCAGTGAATGTTTTCGTGTCAAAAAACCGAATAATAAATAGAGAATATTAACGAAGGACGGAAATTCGAGGATGCCTGAAAAGATCCTTATCGTAGACGACGAGACGCACATACGCGACCTGCTGGCTCAAAAGCTGGTCAGCTCGGGATTCGAGACAGATACGGCTAAAGACGGATTCGACGCGTTAAAGCTGATCCATCAAAATGGCTATCGTCTGGTGCTTTCGGATGTGAACATGCCTGGACTGAGCGGTCTGCAGATGCTGGAATATCTGAAACGGCTTAACCCAGACCTCCCGGTTGTGATGCTGTCCGCAGTAAAAGATATCACGACGCTGCGACACGCGGTTAGAGAGGGCGCATACGATTACCTGCTGAAGCCGTGCGATTTCGATGAGCTTCTAAAAACCGTAAAGCGCGGTCTTGAACGGGCGAGACTCCTGAGGGAAAACAAAGACTATCAGCAAAAGCTGGAAGAAAAAGTCGCCGATCAGAATGTGCAGCTGGCAAATCTGTATGTCGATACGGTGACTGCTCTGGTCACCGCACTGGATTCCAGAGAGCACGAAACTGCGAATCACTCTCTTCGAGTTACCCTTTATACCCTGGCAATAGCCGAACAGATGAAAGTTTCTCAGGATGAACTTCCGGATATTATCAAAGGCGCATTGCTTCACGACGTCGGCAAAATCGGCGTACCCGATCATATTCTTTTGAAACCCGGCAAGCTTACCCCGGAAGAATGGGTCGAAATGAAGAAGCACCCGCAGACCGGTTATGACATGCTGAAACGCATTAAGTTCCTGGAATCAGCGACAAATATCGTTTATTGCCACCAGGAAAAATACGATGGTACTGGTTATCCGCGCGGGTTAGCGGGCGAGGATATACCGCTCGGCGCCAGAATCTTTGCCGTAGCAGACACTCTCGACGCCATGACCAGCGACCGCGTTTACCGCAAGGCACTACCATACGATCGGGCTCGCGATGAAATGATCAAATTCTCGGGCACTCAATTCGACCCAAAGGTAGTTGAGGCGTTCCTTGAGATACCACCGCAACGCTGGGACGAAATAAAAGAATCGTCGGCGGATTCTGATGCTCTGGACTGGCACAGATTCTTTTAATATGAACTCGCCAGCGGCGTTCGACTGACGGTTGCCTGCTGGCTGAGGACTTCGCCGGGAACGTCGTCGATTTGATTTGATACCGCAAAGTTGACAGCCTGCAGCAGCTCATCGACCGCAAACGGTTTTGGAATATATCGATTGCCGGTTCGCCGCAGGAATTCGTTCGTTTCGGTATTGATCATATCTCCAGTCATGAAGATCATTCGCTCTGCCAGTCTGTCATCTTTATCTTTAACTCTTTCATACAACGCATAACCGGAAAGCTCCGGCATCTTGATATCACTCAGGATCAGGTCGTAACTTCCCTGATCCAATAGATCCAGCGCAACCCTGCCGTTGTTGGCGGTGGTGATATGGTGTCCTTCCCTCTCCAGAACGCCACGGACGATGTCCGCGATGAAATCTTCATCGTCAACAACCAATATATTCTTCGGTGAAACTACGGTAGGCTCGACCTCGACCGCGGCCTGCGCTGCCTCTGGCGCCCTCATAACTGCAGGTAATTCGATGAAGAAGGTTGCACCTTCACCGGGCTTGCTCTTCACGCGAAGCTTACCGCCGTGTTCCTGAACGATACCATAGCAGATCGAGAGCCCTAACCCGGTTCCCTTACCAACTTCTTTAGTCGTGAAGAACGGGTCGAATATCTTGTTAATATCTTCGGGAGGGATTCCTGGACCGTCGTCCTGAATCGTCACCATTATGTGCCCGTCGGCCATGCGAGATTTGACAGACAGATTTCCGCGTCCATGCGATTCCAGCATAGCCTGTTCGGCGTTGATTATTATGTTCAGAAAGACCTGTTGTAACTGAGGTCCGTCGCACATTATTGCCGGCATGGGCTCGATATCGGTATCGATGTTAATCGAGTGGACTCGCATTTCGTAGGCTCTCAACTCGACAACGCGCTCGAGTATAGAGCGGACATCGGTCAGGTTCTTTTCGGGTTTATGTTGTCTGGCAAACGTCAGCAGATTCTGGACGATTTTTCTGGCGCGCATAGATTCGTGAACAACGGTGTTCAGGTGCTTACGCGTGGATTCCTCAAGGTGAGAATCCATTTGTGCCAGCTCAGAGTATCCAATGATTGACGTCAACGGATTGTTGAGCTCGTGCGCAACACCGGATACCAGTTGACCGACCGCGGACATTTTCTCGGATTGCATCAGTTGCTCGCGCAATCTCTTCTGCTCGGTGATGTCCTTTAAAATGAAAACAACGCCTTGAACAGTCAATTGCTCGTCGATCAACGGATCGGCCGTTACCATGAAGGTTCGATCGTACCGCTCAATTTCGTTGTTTCCTGGTTTTCCCGTTTCCAAGGCCTCTTTGACGCGACAAAGATCTGGCTCGCAGGTAATGCCCAGCTCGCAGCAGTGACGATGCTGTAATTGCTCTAATGAATCAGCTTTTTCGAAGATCAGTCCGGCGTTGTTAATTCGATTTAACTTTCCCTCGCAATCGTACAACAGAATAACGTCGGACATCGCGTTAAAGGTGGATTCCCACTCCGCCTTGGCAGTGGAAACCTGATTATACAGAGAAGAGAGCTCAGCCAGATGCCTGGTTGAACTTTCGACCTTCTCACTGTAGATCTTATAGGTAAAAAAGATAACGCAAATGATGGGCGCGGCAATTAAGATCACATAAAAATGCACGTACTTGATCAGCAAACAAACGATGCCCGCGGTCGATCCATTAGCGAGATAACCCAGTCCAACCATCTGAAAGCTTTCCCGCCATATTCTGAGCACGTTTTCCCGCTGACGAACGGCCATCAGCATGGTCAAAAGGGCATAATCCGTGCAGTAATAGATCAATGCCGCCAAACCCAGAGGGCCAGCCAGTCGAGATGCATCAAAATTCAGCCCTGATCTACCAAATGCGCCAGGAAATATCAGTCCCGCTATATATGAAGCGACGAATATTGAAATAACGATGGTTGCAATGTTATAGGTGTGAGTAGAAATCTTTTTCGCCGTCTTGAGCGAATGAAACAGAGCGTCGGTAGAAGCAAGAATTACGGCCGGCTGAACGCCGAACAATATTAATCCTACCAGAATTGCAGTGTCGGAAATGCTGATGGAGACCTTCGAGCCAGGTATATTGACCCTGCCGAAATAAGCAAGACCTATAACCACCGGGATTAACGGAAGCCATCCGACATTCCCTCGTAATCCAGCGCTAAACACAGACACGACCGAGACTCCCAATATCGGCAATCCGACCAACACCACCGGCGTGGTCAGAAGACTAGGCTTTAACCGGGTTTCTCTCAACGCGTCCATTAAGCTACACCATACAAACTGATCTACTCTCACGGGGACGAGAGCCGTCCGGCGAGACATTCCTCAAAAGATATGCCACTGACCAAATTCAGGGATTTTTGAAGAAAAATAAGTCGGAATTGATCTGAAAATCTCTAGTGTTCGGGTTTACGCGAGACACGATAAACCGTCCATTATCAATAATTAGCAAGCGTTCTTAACGCGACCGATGAAAGGTAAAGGAATATGCGTCCGAGATGTTTGAATTCAAAGAGCGTGGTTAATTTAAACGGCTGAAATTACGGTCATTGACTCTTTGTCCGTCATAATTACCGAACCTGAGTCAATCGAAGGCTGTATTGACTTAACTTATTGCGGTTATTGGATTTCGGCGCTGATTAGCTTCGGCATCATGGATTACAGATACTCGGAAATCGGATCTACTCGGGTAGGAGGAGTTTAGAAGAGATGCGCACTGCCGGGCGCACAAAAAAAAGGGGTAGTTGTCTTATCGACAACTACCCAAAGGAGCTCAGGAAGGACCCACAAAAGGATATCGAGGCGATATTTGTCCTGCTTGGCCCTAATCACTCAGGACAATTCCATCACTGAGCACCACAGCTTTTGCGACGACCCTAACGTGTGTGCTTCACCAGAAACCGGGTCATCGTCTGCAATTCGTCAATTCTGCGACTCAGTCGGCGAGCACCATGCCATCTGCCAGTGCTAATCCATCGCCGAGCACCATCCCATCGGCAAGAGCAAGTCCGTCGGCAAGGGCAAGTCCGTCTCCCAGCACCATCCCGTCACCGAGGACCATGCCATCGGCCAAGGCCAGGCCATCTCCCAGCACCATTCCATCACCGAGGACCATTCCATCAGCCAGGGCCAGGCCATCTCCGAGCACCATTCCATCGCCAAGGACCATGCCGTCCCCGAGAACCATACCGTCCCCAAGCACCATGCCATCGCCGAGAACCATTCCGTCACCGAGCACCATGCCATCGGCAAGGGCCAGTCCATCGCTGAGCGCCAGCCCGTCGCCAAGCACTAGTCCATCTCCGAGAACCATGCCATCTGCGAGGGCTAGTCCGTCGCCGAGTACCATGCCATCGCCCAGCACAAGCCCTTGACTGCCTGGTCCCTGACCAGACAATCTGAAGCCAGCGACTTTTTCGAATGTGCTGTTTAGCAGGATCCCATCCGAGTAGATCAAATCGGTTTCGCGGCTAACCTTCTGGCCACCGATAACGTTAGCCGTATTGAAAATGCTCTGGGCCGTCTGGTTCTTTGCCAGTAAACTGCCGCCTACTTTTACGTTGCCGACGTTCTTAACTGTTCCTTGAGCTAGCTTTACCGCCGCCGCGGAGTTAATTTCGCCAGACCCTTCAACTAAATGTTGCAGAATGAAATTCTGATTGAAGGGATTACCAACGTGCTGGGAGCTCCAGCTTAAATAGGCCTTTATTATTTGTGGTGTCAGTGATGAGTTCGCCTCGAGCATTAGAGCGGCCGTTCCGGCTACAACCGGAGTCGCCATCGAAGTGCCGCTCCATACTAAATAGCGTCCGCCAGCGACTGCGTTCTCTGGGTGCTCAGTCAATAACTTACTGCCGGGAGCCGCGACGGAGATGATCTTGTTTCCGGGGGCAACCACATCGGGCTTTGCGTGGTGATCGATTGCGGTCGGCCCCTTTGAACTATACGTGTCGATTGTATCGTCGCTACGGAAAACCGTGTCATTGTGCTTTACCGCACCGACCGTGATCACCATTGGATCATTGCCGGGTGAGTGAATGCCGCCGAACAACGGAGTTCCATCCTGCAATTTTCCGAGATTGCCGGCTGCGGCGACCACTACGATTCCCGCTGCAACGGCGCGCTCGACCGCCTGACATACCGGATCATCCTTGTAGGATTCAGTTACCGGCATTCCCAGGCTCAGGTTGATTACGCGAATATTGAACTTATCTTTATTGGCGATTGTCCAATCGATGCCCTGGATAACTGCGCTGGACTGACCGACTCCATCGGCATTCAGCACTTTCACATTTATCAGGTTGGCATCGGTGGCAATGCCGGCATAGCTGGTGTTCTGATAACTGCCGTTGCCAGCAGCGATACCGGCTACGTGTGTTCCGTGACCGTTGTAATCGTAGGTTCCTTCACCGGTGAAATCGACGCTGCCGATTATGCGATCCTGGAAATCGCTTGTTTCTGCTATGCCGCTGTCCAGAATCGCAATCCCGATTCCGTTACCGTCTACCTTGGCGCTCCCGTGTCCCAGCACCTGGTCGGCACCGACCGTCTGCTCTAGAAAGCTGCTCTTTGCATTCGCAGGCGTCTGACCGTTATTGTCATCAGATCTGGTCTTGCTTTCCTTGGGTAACGAAACCGCAGTGGCGAACATCGTATCGTTGCTGGATACGTGTTTAATGGACGGGCGATTGGCAAAACTGGAAACCGCGCTCGCTGGCAGTTCCGCTGAAAAACCGTTGATTGACTGTAGATCCGCTTTGATCGTTCCGCCTAGCGCCAGTACCTGTGCGCGCTCTGCGTCAATATTTCCGTTTGTTTGAATCAGGACGTTTACTGTCGAATTTCCGTTATTAATTTTTCTTTGTAAGGAGGCTCCGACTTTGGTTCTCTTAACGTGATTTCTATTAACTTGCTTGCTGGTTCGCGCCAGCGTAATTGGACTTAACGCTAAGCCGACAATTAACATCCATGTGATAGGTTTAGCTATAATTCTGCCTAGGGGCTTCATGATTAAACTACTTCCTTCCATCCGTGTGAGTCTTGGGCTTCCTCGACCTTTACAATTACAACAGTCGTGCCATCCGGGCGGTTCCAGCTTGGCCTTAAACATCTTTCAAATCAACAACTTACAGAATCGCTAAAATCGGTCAAAAGCGCCTTTAAATCGAGAATTGAATACCAGATATACAGCTGTAAGCGCATTCGGGTGGCTTCCAATCGCCATGTTCCGTTATGTTAACAGGCCAGGTAGCTAACGCTGCGGATTCGGATGATCGGCTGTTCCTAAAAACTATCTGAAGTAAACAGTTTATAGGCGTTACGAACCTGTGATTTGTTTCCAGGGAGAGAAAGAGGTGGGCTTAGACAGGCCGAAAAGGGGACATGGATACCAAATACCCCGCTGCATACTTAATATCCAGCAAATGCGCATTAAAAAAGCCGGGCGTGACCCGGCTTTTTTAACGGATTCTGGTTTTAAATCTATCGATAGACGGTGAATTTGACGGTCCCCTGGCCGCCCAGTGTCAGAACATCTCTGTCCTTCAATTCAACTTCGGTTATCCGCTGATTCATTAAACCATTCAGGTAGGTTCCGTTAGTGGAGCCGTTGTCGCGGGCAATTACTCTGCCGTTGACGACTCCAATCCAGAGATGCTGTCCGGAAACCTGCGGATCCGATACTACTATCTGAGAACGCGACGCATCGCGCCCAATGTAGATCCCTTGGCCAACCGGGAATTCCTGTCCCTGCAACGGTCCTTGAGTACAGGCAATTCTCGGCGAGGACGCGGTGGAGAACAGTTCGGTTTCCTGCGCATTGCCCAGCCGGACGGTCGGTTGATATCCAGCGGCCGCCCCTGAGCTTGCCTGACTGGCCGCTTGCTGTTGTTGCCAAGCATCCATCGGTCTGTAGTTCTGTTGCGGAGTATATGCCTGAGGCTGTTGGCCCATACCTGGGCTGGCTGCGGGAAGAGGAGCACGCGATTTCTTTCGTTTGCTTATTACAACAACAATGATTATGGCGCCGACGACGATTACGAGAAAAACTACAACTATTATTCCAATAACCACCATTCCCACCATGGCAGCACCGGATTTATCCTCACCTTTAACAATGTGTTCCTGAGATTCCTGATAGAGCTTTGCCGCTTCCGTGTGGTCGGGGAAGAGAGCTGTTACCTGGACAAAATCTCGCTGAGCGCTGCTATATTCCTGGTTCCAAAAGTGCTCAAGACCTTCGCGCCATTTGGCGTCAACCTCACTGCTCTTGTTTTCGGTACCCGCCTGCTTTACGAACTCCATGGCAGTGTTACTCGGTACCAGAAAGTTGAATCCCTGAACTTCCTGTCCATTAACAGTGTTACCTCTAAAGGTTGTCAGCCCAATAACCTCTCCCTTTTCGTTAATCGCCGGACCACCTGAATTACCGTGTGTGATACTGGTATCAGTCTGCAGGATCGGAGCGCCATCAGCAGAGTTCTTCTTGGCTGATATCTTGCCAGTATTGGTGGTCGGTTCCAGCAATGATTTTTCGTCAAGCAGGTCTGAATCCGCTGCTCCGGGATATCCGATAGCCCACATCTGATCGCCGACTTGCATATCGTCGGAATTTCCCAATTGCAAAGTTGGCGCGTTTTTAATCTCGATTTTTATGACAGCAACGTCCTTACCAGTCGCCAGGTCTTTTCCTTCTCCACTTGGCGCTCCATATGACTTAATTTCGTAAGGGAATCGTTTTCCGCTCTGAAGAAATACGTAGTTGATTCGCTGAAGATTAGTTAGCTGCGCGCCGGTGCTTTGTAAATACTGAATGGCGCTTTGAACGTTTTGCTCAGTGACTGCCATATTTCTTGAACGCAGGACTTCTACAGCGAAGGCAATGATCAGTCCCTGGCGTCCAGCGTCGTCGCCATCCTTGATCGCGGATACCACATGAGCGTTTGTCAGGATATAGCCATTTGGATTAATGATGAACCCCGAGCCGCTGGACAGGCTGTTCCGATCGAAAGTCCTTCCCTGCCAACTCCATCTGCCGGTATAACCGGAGATTATTCGAACAACAGCAGGTTTTGAATACTCGTGAATTCTTTGAGTGTCATTCACTTGCCTTTGCGCCATTGCTGATAGCGAGGCGCCTACCATAAGAGCCAAAGCCACCATTCCGCCAAAGATTCGGTTCGTTTTCATAAAAGGACTCCCTGAACGGGCAATAATTCGGATTGCCATAAATTGAATGGCGCGATCAAGCACTTGCCTAGCTTCAATGTGAAACAATTAGATACCCATCCGCAAATGACGTCAAGCGCTTATCTCAATCAAAATTCAGATCGATCGTTAGAGATTGTTTATTCCAACGGGAACAATGAGCCCTATCTTATTTAACGTCTCTTTCGACTGCCGATTTAGACCAGATTCATCAAGGCTCATCGCTCTCTGCACTTGTGAGGAGTGTAAGGAGGATTCTGTGAATCTGCAATCAAATCTTTCCTATTTACGATCCAAAAACAATTATAGTTCACGGAAATGATTCAGCAAGTTTTTTAACCAAATCGGTCGCTTCGGCAATGACCGCCGGATCATTGCCAAACCCGTTAAGCCACGTCGGTTGCGCCTGGTTGCGCCACCAGGTTAACTGGCGCTTGGCGTAATGGCGGGTATCCAGCCTGGTCTGCTCGATGCATTGTTCCAGCGTGATTTTGGACTGCAGATACTCTATCACTCGGCGATAGCCGTGCGCGCCAAACGCTTTTGCGTCCGCGGGCACACCCGAGTCAAGCAGCGCGCGAACTTCGTCAACAAGACCTGCGGCAAACATAGCGTCCGCGCGGCGATTGATCTTGTCATACAGGGCCTCTCTCGGCGGGTTCAGCACAAACATATGTATGCGGCGCGCAAAATCGGGTGGCCCGGGCATTCTATGCTGCTGCGCCGATAGACGCTGTCCCGTTTGAAAATAGACTTCCAGGGCTCTTGTAGTTCTCGACCAGTCATTTGGGCTGAGTCGTTCTGCCGTTTGGGGGTCAACGCGCCGGAGCATTTTGTGAAGATGCGCAGCACCACGACGATCCAGGATTTTTCGAACCCGGGACCGGAACGACTGATCGGTAGGAGCGCCTTCAAACAGTCCCCCAAGCAACGCTTTTAAATAGAAGCCCGTACCCCCAACGAGGAAAGCAAGATGATTACGGGATTCGATCTCTTCGATTTTCTGGCCGGCCAATCGAGCGAAATCTCCGGCAGTGAAATTCTGAACCGGGTCGACAACATCAATTAGATGATGCGAGATGCCCCGCTGTTCCGCGACTGGAACTTTCGCGGTCGCCACATACAGACCTTTATATACCTGAACGGAATCGGAATTGATTATCTCGCCATTAAAGCGAAGGGACAGCTCGATTCCCAGGTCGCTCTTTCCGGAAGCGGTCGGTCCGGCAATAACAATTATCGGTGGTCCCGTGGTCGGCATTACCCCGGCAGTTTAAGCCAGCGATACAGAGCCAGCAATAGCAGTCCAAGCAGGAGAATAATCAATCCCAGTTGTTGCGATCGGCTAATCTCAATGCGTTTCTTCGCCATAGGCAATCAGACTTATTTCCGCTCTGGCAATCTGACCAACAAGCGTCATCATAATCCATTGATTGCAAAATGAAAGTCCGACTGTTGAAATCGCCGGGAGAAAAGGGCTATTCTGGTTTCTGCATCATCGCATGCTCGGTTGTGCATAGATACTTGCTATAAGCGCAAAGCTCGTTTAACAGATCTTTGGATTCCTCAACGATCTTCGCTTTTTCGGCTTCGCCCACCAGCATAATAATGTAGTCGTCGCGACCCGGGCTCATGCTGAGAACAAAGGGATAATTGCCAAGCGGGTTTCCGCCAATGTCCGAATTCTTCACATTCGGAGCATAAAACATGTAATGCGGCATGTTCATCGTCAACGGAACATCTGAGCTTCCAAAAGTGCGCATGATCGGCTCGATCATATAGGCGACGCCTGTACGACGGGGATTTGTATAATCGGACGTCTTGAATTTCTTTGTGAGGAAATCGTAAACCTGTTTCGAGTCCATTCCTTTTGCCCTTAGCTCCGCCGTGGTTAAGTAATCCTGTAACAATGTCTTCGAGCCTTCAGCATCAAAGCAAACCGGCCAGAATATATCGTCGCGAAACTTTTGGGTTGGAAACTGCCAATCGGATCGGACCACTATGCACGAAAATCCGTTCGTCCCGTTGCGGCTCATTACGTAGCCCTTATCCGGGTCCAGCAAATAGACAGTAGCGTTATCACGCATTCGTGAAGGAATAGCGCTCAACGCGTAACGAGTCTCTAAAGACTCCGGCATCCGCTGTAGCTTCACAGCCGGGGAATCAGTACTTTTATCGACAGTCCTGGTTTGTGAAAGGCAGGTAGCGACAGTCAGAATTGCAACGACTATGATGCTTGGCGAAAATCTCATTATTGGCCTCGATACTATTAGTCTAAAAGCTTCGTGACGGATTCATTGAACCAAGGCATCAAAATATGATCAAGGTAATATTTTGCTTGGCCGGCCTTAAACTTCTCAAAAGAATAACTTTAGTTCAAGGCTTATTTAATGTCCCGTTTTCTCGATTTTTTGGTCTTCGACCCTTTGTCCTCGTTCCAGCTTCCAAGCTTTAGAGCTGCCGTCAGAGAAGCCTGGCGCAATTCGTCAGCATAGGCTCGATCCTCAAGAGATCTGGCCACGACCATCCCGCCAACGCACAGTGCAGCGATGGCCTGCGCCGCCGGGCGTTTATTGCTGTTGCCGTTTCTAAAACCACGTTCCAGCAAATCGACCATTGCTTTGAAAGCAGTTTCGAACGCATGTTTCGCGTTCTTGTCGCTACGAGCAACATCGCTCGGCAATGCGACCATAGGGCAGGAATTCTCGATGTCTTCAAAATGCTGATTGGAAAGATAGGCCCGGACTATCTCCGGCGCGGCATTGGCAGCCGCTAAATCGATATTGACGCCTTCCCAGCAATTTTTCCAGTCCGGATCAGTAAAAAAACAATCGAGCACTTCCGCATAAAGGTCGCTTTTGCTTTTGAAGTACCCATAAAAAGCGCCGTGCGTCAGATTAGCGTCCGACATTATCTGGTTGATCGAGACCCGCTCGAAACCATAACGGTTGAACAGCTTTCGGGCGCTCTGGACGATACGCTTTCGAACTCGCTCGCGATGACCAGGAGGATATGGCATTGGTCTCTCCTACAGCTTTTCGTTCCTGACCGATTCTACCCTATGGCCGGCGGTTTCAGAATATGATCTTGATCATATTTTAACGAAGTGGCCGAATATCTCCCGCTAGATCTGCACATGGCCTGAAACGTATAAACGATTTAGACAGAAAAAGGGAGAAGTTCTGATGTCCATTCACCAGGAAGTCAATTTCAATGCGCAGCCTGAACGTATTTATGAAGCGCTGTTAAGCTCCGCAACTTTCAGCAAAGCTACAGGCGCTCCTTCAGAAATCAGCGATGACGCTGGCGGCGGTTTTTCGTGTTTTGGCGGTCAAATCACCGGTAGAAATATAGAGTTGGTTCCGAATCAACGAATAGTTCAGGCCTGGAGAGTAGGAGCGTGGCCGGAAGGTTTGTATTCAATCGTTCGATTCGAGTTTAAAAAAGAAGGATCGGGAACCCGATTGGTTTTGGACCATACAGGTTTTCCCGAAGATAACCGCCAGCATCTGGAACCGGGCTGGCATAAGATGTATTGGGAACCGCTTCGGAATTTTCTGGCCTAGATTTGTAAGGGCAAGGCTCGTCCCTGCCCGGATTGCCGCAGGCAATTAAGCGTTACGTAACAGAACCATTTCATCGTGCTCCGCACGATCCGGGCAGGGACGAGCCCTGCCCCTACAGTGGGTCCACTGCGTTTGGTTTTCAATAAGCCTGCTTCAATGTAATCCCTGTGTAGTAGTGCCGCAGAATCTGCTCGTAGGTGTAGCCTTCTAGCGCCAGACCATAAGCTCCAAACTGGCACATCCCAACGCCATGTCCCCAGCCGCGACCGACAAAACGAAATACCTTAACCTGATGGTCATTATCGTATTCGCGCTCAACTACGAAAAGAGAGTCGCGCAGCCCCAGACCATTTCTTATTTTGTTTGCGCTGGATAAATCAACAGTCTGATGCCGACCGATGATCTTCAGTTCAGTAACTCGATGCGAATCGCCTGATTGCTCGATCTGAATATCTACCAGGTCACCGACATCAACCTTCGACTTGCGCAGTCGCGCCTGCAACTCTGCTCGCGAAACCTCTTCCGTCCAATGCGAAAACTGCGAATACCGGTCGCTGCTGGCGCCGCTTTCATTTGGCTCAACTGAAAGATAGTCAACCTCGCCCGATCGGTTCTTATGGTATCGGACCTTTTCGCCTCCGATCAATTCAACACTTGGAGTCGGATAGAGATTTGCACCGACCTGCCGGAAAAGATAGACATTGTCGTTGATCGGAATAGACGAAGTCGTTTTTTGATCGGAGCGGAGAGCCAGCATATGCCCGCTTGACGCCTTCGCTGTGCCACTTTCAAACACGTTTGAGGAGGGCCGTTCCAGCAATCGAGAAAACGCAATCAACGCCCGCTCGCGTGTGACAGGCCTTTCAGAATGTAACAAACCGTCGCCTCCCGGTTGCAAAACACCTTCGCGCAGCAGGATAGCAACTTCAACACGATGTTCAGACGTTATCTGTTTGCTGTCGCGATCTCCGATTATGTAACTGGCATCTGCCGGCGACAAAAGCACAGCGGGGCTTGCATCGCCGTAAAAAATTTGAACCAGCCAATGCGAAAACCAGCCGAGGTTGGTCAGGTCATCCTTTATGTCACGACCGATTCTTCTCGGTCGTATACGTCGACCGGTTTCGTCATCCACCAGCTCCGATGATGAAATCGTCGAAGCCTGATCGAACCAATCGTGCAGGTCGTTTTTTAAGGCAGGTTGATCCAGGTAATCTTTGGTTAAAGAATGCTTGATATCAAATCCGGCCAGTTTCAACGTTATCGCTTCGCGCAGGTGCAATCCATTGTAGTCGCTGGGCTCTTCCAGCAGGCGCTGATGCGTGCTGATGGTAAACTTGCTCAGGTCCTCTTTTTCGATAGAGCAACTGACTCCGCGAAGATAAGGAAGCGCCGGTCCGCCAAACACCTTCTCGACATCTTCAGTATGCCCGCCGCACGTCGATGAATAAAGCGCATTGATTGGCTCGCCATCATAGTAGGCAACAAGGCCGCGCGTTTCATCGACTGCTCGATTTGTCAGATCGGTCTCTTTGCTCAGGCCTCCATACACCTGCGACTGAGGGGTCGGAAGAAGGTCGAAGCCTTCATTTTTGAACTGTCCGCGATTTCGCAGCGCGTAAGTGCGCGCGGCGACGGCCTGCGCCTTGACTGCCTCGATCTGCGAAACGTTCAATTCCATTGGTACAACACCGCGGATGTAATCTTCCATCGGCAGAACGTTTACGACCGTAAGTTGCTGTTTGTCGTTAAGGAGGACTTCGAATCGTCCGCGATAAGGAATCTGATTAAACGTCAAAGGAGAATGTGATTTCGTATTCGCGGAGACAATAACTGTTCTTTTCGCCGACAGAACTTCCGATCCGTTGCTGTAAAAGACGCGAACACCAGGATTATCTTTCGGGACTGTAGCGGAGTTCTCCGGCACTACTTCGGCGTCACGGTAACCGTCTTCGCTCAGCTGTCGCTGCAACGCTTTAGCATTCTTTTCATCCGAAAATGTGCCCGCGTGTACATCGTACGTTTTATTTCTGCTGTTGTATTCGGTGCCGACGGAATCGCCGTATTTCTTTTCAAGTTTCGACGCCAGTCGATCCGCCGATGATCTATCCATCATCGAGGCAACGTGAACGTGATAAGTCGATCTGCCTGGTCCGCGCGCAATAATCGTTTGCGGAGACTGGACTCGGAACTTTAGCGTGTCAGCATCTACCGTCCACCCGGAATCGGTCGGACCATCCTGCAAATCGATTTCGCCCGTCGATCCGATACTCACGTTAGTTGCGTCCGTCGCGAGCGCAATCCTCATTTCCGGCCCGAGGTCGGGATACGACTTGATCGTCGTTGGCTGATCCGACTTCGTTTTTTCCGGCGATTTTTCTTGCTTATCGGTCGGCTGGCTGTTCTTAACAGATGGTCGCTTAGTTTGGCCTGACGATGAACCCGCAAGCGAAAGGTTTACTAACAGCCATACAATCGACAGACAAATAGTTACGCGGAAATGCCGCATAGCTTTTTCCTCCGAGCGTCTCTGCCTGCCTTATAAATCGAAACCCACTACCGCGAGAAGCTGGCGACTAGATAAATGCTAATAAGTGAACGTTGCGTTCAAATGAATAACGTTCAATGTAATCTCTTTTGGAATTGGATAGAACGGACTAGCATTTTGTACCGCATTTCGGGCCTCATTATCAAGGGCCGCGTTGCCGGTTCGTGTTCCAAAGCCGGTAAAAACCAGGTGACCATCGCGATACCAGTCAAAATAGACCACTACCGCTCGCCCGGCGCGCTGCATATCGGTGTATTCGGATTTAGTCTTTTGCCAGGCCGTCCACATTCTTTTCTCAAGCAAAGCCTTGTTGCTGCCCAGATCAACGCCAGCGCCGCCATCCAGCCGCATTCCTTTTTGTCCGGACGAACCGGTAGCAGACGGATCCGTCATTGATGAATGGCGAATTCGGGACCTGACATCGTTAACAAGTCCGGTATCCGATTGGGCCGGCTGTTCTTCCTTTTGCGGCGGTGGAGGTGGCGGAGGCGCGGATGGAATCTCTGCTGAACTTGTAATAACAGCAGGCCCACCGCTGTTCGGACCGGGTGCTGGAACATTCGTCATATTTATGCCGGGCGGTGGTGGCTGTCCAGGTTTGTTCGGAGCCTGCTCGTCGCGTCGGTCAGCGTCTACTCTCGCGTTTGAAGTAACGATTTCCCGCTCGACCATGGCGTTTCCCGCCGGATGGCTGCTCGACTCTCTGAGGGTTCGCGGTGTCGGCGGCAGTGGCGCAACCCGGGTGAGCTCAACCAACTCTCCACTTCCCTTTCTATCGTATGAGACCGGCTCGCCCAGGACGGGCTTGAACATCGAAGCAATAACGCAAAGTATGCTGACAATCGTCCAACAGGCAACCGCAACTACGCCACCAATTGCAAGGCGTTTGCGCTCGGCAGCGTAATCAATATTGGTCAGCTCTTCAATCGATTCAAACACAGCGGTATAAGCCCGTTAAATATAAGCCTTAATTATACATTAACGACAAAGTAGAGCCGACCTCTTTGCCTGCTGAGAGCGCACGCGGCTGGCGTGCCATCGGTGAAACTAAGGTGCGATTGCTTGTCCGCAGGTTGCTCGCGAACCGCTTCCACTCCTGGGTTATTTAGCTAAATAACCGGATCGCAGAAGTCTTGGACGCGCGTCCTTTCTTTGTACGGTCAAACTGATCCGATGATAGTGCCCGTCTTTCGGATTCGGCGGATAATAGCTTATATAATACTGGCTTCGTAACTCGCTGATTATCTTTTGAAAAATGGGCGAAAGATCAACGTATTGACTTACCGACAGCGCTGTCTGGACATCGCCGGCAGTGAAAAGCTCGCCTCCCGTCAATTCGGCCACGCTATTGAATCCTGGCGTTGTAGGTCTGGGTTCAAGATGCCCGCTCGGTCCCGGCCAGTAAATCGGAATGTGAATCACATAAAAGCTGACTTCCGCATCCTGAGCTTTTTTACAGACGTCGTTGTATTTTTTATGGCTTGCGCTGTCCAGTCCATCTGTAATCAGAATGACTACTTTGCGCCTTAACGCGTCCTTTCCCGGCAAACTGCTGAGTCGGTCGACCGCAAAATCCAGCGCGTCGAATATCGCCGTTTCACCGCCGATCACTTCGTGCTCCGCAAAAGTACCGGCGATTTTCTGCTTATCAGTTGTGAAATCGGTCATTAATTCCGGCTGATCGCTGAATCTTGCGATGGCAACAAGCTGCTGATCGCTCAACTGCTGCAAAAAAGCCTGTGTAGCCACGCGTTGTTGTTTTATTGTTTGCGCGGTACTGCCGGAAGCATCCAGCAAAAACATAACCGCGAGCGGTCTGGATACAAGCTCCTGAAGCTCTGTGGAAAAGAAGGCTATCTGCTGCGGTTTGCCGTCTTCGTAGATAGTGAAGTCCGAGCTTTTCAGGTCGGTGATGAAGTTCTTTTTCTTGTCCGTCACCATTACAGGAACCGTGACTACCTGTGTTTCAAGTTTCAGCGTGTCGTCTTCAGACGGTTTCTGTTGTGCGGATGCTGGTAATGCAACGGCGAGAGCGCAAATCAGGAATAACAAAAAACGAGTTCTAAACGGCAGACTCAATTTTAACTCCTGGGGAGCGCACGCGCACGGTGCGCCCACCTTTATAACCCTTGAATTAGTTCTCGCCCTTGAAGTCGATTCCGTGTGATTGGCGCGCGGAGCCGCGCGTCCCCAGCTTAATAACCGCGCACGAATTCGGCCATAACCGGCGCATGATCGGACGGTTTATCTTTCTCTCGCTCCGTCTTTTCAATTGTCACCTCGACACAAAGTCTATCGAGCGGCGACGTCACCCATATATGGTCTATCCTGTAACCTTGATTGCGTTGCAGTGCCCCAGCGCGATAGTCCCACCAGCTATAGATGCCTTTTGCTTCGGGATTCAGTACTCGGAACGTGTCGATAAACCCTAACTTGCGGAAATAATCCAGGTGTTTGTGCTCTTCCGAATGAAACATTACCGTCTCCCGCAATTTATCCGGAGCGAACACGTCTTCATCAGCCGGAGCTATATTGAAATCACCGCAAACCAGGGCTGGCTCTTTGCCTTTCACGATGAATTCGAGATAAGCGTCAAGCTTTGTCAGAAAATCCAGTTTGTAAGGAAATTTCGGAGAGCTCAGCGATTCGCCATTTGGAATGTAGACGTTCACTATTCTGATCCCCGCGATTGTCGCCACGATGACCCTTCGCTGTGATTCCTCGTTATCATCGGGCAGACCTTTCACCACATCGGTCATAGGGAGCAGCGACGATATCGCAACGCCGTTGTACGACTTCTGACCGTAGTTGACGGTTTCATATCCCAGAGATTTAAACAATTCGTGCGGAAATTCAGAATCCTGAACTTTCGTCTCCTGCATGCACAGCACATCCGGCCGCACTCGCGACAGCCAGTCGTAAACCAGCGCCTGTCTTGCTCTGAGAGAGTTTACATTCCACGAAGCTACAATTATGTGTTTGGGCATTGTCGTTCGAAGTAGCGCAAGCTGCCAGCCTGCGCTAATTAAGAAATCAAAGCTGGAGCCAGCATGCTCAACTGGCAATCTATAGGTTTCTCGTTTTGTAATATCGGTCTTATGTATTTGCCGTCCGGTTGTAACCACCTGGTCCGGACATTGTCAGAGAGTTGCAGATCGATAAGGTCGCGACGAATTCTATCCTTTAATCTTTCGTCTTCTATTGGAAATAGAATTTCGACTCGACGGTCCATATTTCGATTCATCAAATCGGCGCTGCCCGAATAAATTTCTTCGTTCCCGCCGTTAAGGAATCGATAAACGCGGGCATGCTCTAAAAACCTGCCGACTATGCTGACGACCCTGATATTTTCGCTCAGCCCCGGAACTCCCGGTCGCAAACAGCATACGCCTCGGACTATCAGATCGATCGGAACACCTGCCGTCGATGCGGCATAGAGTTCCTGGATTAATTCGGAATCAGTAAGGCTGTTGAGCTTTGCCTGAATTCGAGCCGCCCGTCCGGCCTTGTGATGATTTATTTCGCGATGGATAAGCTTTGTTATGGACGGACGAAGATTGACCGGAGCGACCATCAGTTTTCGGTAGTGCTCCTGTTTCGAATAGCCGGTCAGGAAATTAAACAACTCGGAAACATCAGCGCCGAAATCCGGATTTGAAGTCAACAATCCCAGATCGGTATAGATTCGCGCGGTCGCCGGGTTGTAGTTCCCTGTTCCAAGGTGCACATAGCGCCGGACAGTTGTGCCTTCCTGCCGGATAACCAGGGCCATCTTTGCATGTGTCTTCAGCCCCAATACACCGTAAACAACGTGAACGCCGGCCTGTTCCATTCGCCTTGCCCAGAGGATATTGTTCTCTTCGTCAAAGCGAGCTTTCAATTCAACCAGCACCGCTACCTGTTTGCCCTGATTCGACGCTTCGATAAGCGCTTCAACAATCGGAGAGTCCGGTCCGACGCGATAGAGTGTCTGCTTGATCGCCAGAACGTTCGGATCTTTTGCGGCCGTGCGAAGGAATTCGACAACCGGACCGAACGATTCGTATGGATGATAAAGAAGAATATCCTGGTGCCTGAGCACATCAAATATCGACTCACCTGAACGCAGCACCTGAGGCACGGTCGGTGTAAACGGTTTGTCCTTCAATTCCGGCAGGTCCAGCTTGTACAACATCATCAAATCCGGAATGTTGAGCGGACCATCGACGGTGTACACATCCTGCTCTTCCAGATCGAGAGCAGTGCGCAGCATCTCAACAGTCGCCGGTGTCATGCCCGACGTGACCTCTAATCTTGCCGCAAAACCAAATCTGCGTTGGCGCAGTTGCCGCTCTACCGTTTTCAGCAAATCGTTTGCTTCATCTTCTTCTATTTCGATATCAGCGTCGCGGGTAATTCTGAACGGCTGGCATTCCAAAACCTGCATGCCGGGGAATAAACTTCCAATGTGGGCAGCAACCAGTTCTTCCAGCAAAACGAAGTTGTATCCGCCATCGACCGGGATAAGACGCGGCAATTTAGGCGGCATCTTGACGCGAGCGAAACGCGGCGACTCGTCCTCATCCGGATTCTCAGGAATCACCACAGTCCCAAGATTCAGGCTGATGTTCGAAATATAAGGAAACGGATGGCTGGGATCGACGGACAATGGAGTCAAGATCGGAAATATGCGGTCGTTATATAAGGTGCGAAGCTCGTCCCGTTGATCCTCGTTCAGCTCAGTATAAGAAACGATCTTTACTCCGTGCTCTTCCAGTCCCGGCAGCACCTGTTCCGTCAGGCAGCGCATGTGCAGATCGAGCAGCGGACGCAATCTTTCTGCTATCAATCTTAACTGGCTGGCTGGGCTTAGCCCGTCCGGTGATAGAGTCGGATTGTCGTCCAACTGCTCCTGGAGCCCGGAAACCCGAACCATAAAAAATTCGTCCAGATTTGTTGAAAAGATCGAGAGAAACTTTAATCTCTCAAGCAATGGATGGGCTGGAGAAAGCGCCTCCTCAAGGACCCTGCTGTTGAACTCGATCCAACTCAGCTCGCGGTTAATTAAAGTGCTTTCGTTCGAAACTATCGCGGAGCTTTCGATTCTTTTGGTGGCTTCTTCGAATTTTTTTATAACTTTTTCTTCTGCCCTCATACTGGGAATTAACGCACCTCCGGATTTTTCCTCGGCCCAATAGTATAACAGCTTTATCAGTCAGGCTGTAATGGGACGAAACAGGCAATCGCCTGCCTTTATATTATTTCGAATGAGGACGGGTCATTGAAATCCTAATGCATGAACTAAAACTATTTTAACTTTCAAATGATTACCAGACAAGACACTTATCGCCTGTAATGATAAAATCACGGCTGATGCGACGCACAAAGATCGTTTGTACTCTTGGCCCCGCCACCAGCACGCGCGAGCAATTGGACGCCCTGATTCGTAATGGAATGAACGTGGCGCGCTTCAATTTCTCTCACGGCGCCCACGAAGAGCACGCCGAACGAATGTCGCTGCTGCGGTCCGTCGCCAAGGAGCGTGGCGAATTCATAGCGATAATGCAAGACCTGCAGGGTCCAAAGATCCGAACGGGCACACTCCGTGATAAGCAGGTAACTCTCAAAACCGGCGACAGGCTGGTGATTACAACCAGAAACGTTCTGGGCGATGCGAACGTAATCTCGACAACATACCCTGACCTGCCTAAAGACGTCGCTGCCGGTGATCGAATATTGTTGTCCGACGGCTTAATCGAATTGCGCGTCGAATCTGCCACACCGCCGGATGTCGTTTGCACAATAATCAATGGCGGAATTTTAGGCGAGCATAAAGGAATAAATCTTCCTGGCGTAAAGGTGAGCGCGCCGTCCCTGACAGAAAAAGACAAACGGGACCTGGGATTCGGCATAAAACAGGATGTCGATTATGTTGCCCTGTCATTCGTTCGGAGCGCGGAAGACATTTGCGCATTACGACAAATCCTTGATCAGGCGGGGAGCCGAATCAAGATCATAGCTAAACTGGAAAAACCAGAAGCAATCGATAATCTGGAAGCAATTCTCAATATTTCAGACGCCGTTATGGTTGCCCGAGGCGATCTGGGAGTTGAACTGTCGCCTGAACGTGTTCCTGTAATTCAAAAACATATAATCAATCGAGCCAATCAAACCGGCACGATCGTCATTACCGCAACGCAGATGCTGGAGTCAATGATCAATAACCCGCGTCCGACACGCGCCGAAGCAAGCGATGTTGCCAATGCTATTCTGGACGGAACTGACGCGGTTATGCTGTCGGGTGAAACTTCGGTGGGAGCATATCCGGCGCAGGCGGTTCGCATGATGGCTGATATTGCGGTCGATGTTGAGAAAAGCGCCATCTACCGCAATTTCTGTAATACAGAGATTATGCCTTCGGTCCCGGATTTCGCTCGAACCATCAGCCGAGCAGTTCGACAAACCGCGGACAGCCTCAATGCAAAGGCGATAATGGCTTTCACGAGATCCGGTCGAACCGCGCGCCTGATGTCTAAATACAGACCGGTCGCTCCGATCATTGCTCTATCCACGAACGAATCGGTTTGTCGCCAGATGGCATTATTCTGGGGAGTTAATCCGACCTGCGTACGGGAAGTCGATAACACTGACGATCTCGTCAACGAGACTGAAGCGAAAGCTCGCGAAACTGGTTTGGTTGAAAGCAATGATGTGATAATTGTCACGGCGTCGGCTCCGGTAGCTTCGATCGGAGAAACAAACATCATGAAATTGCATCGCGTTAAATAGAGCGTTAATTAGAGAGGATTCGATGAACTATCGTGATTTCAACGCCATTGCCGCGGAACTGCGCGAGGGGGATAAACTCCTTCTGGAACTGTCCTCCGGTGAAAGCATAAAAGCAGAATTAACGGGTTCGGTCGTCCTTGGCTCACCAGCGAGGAATGGTGAAGTGACGGTAACAGCAGACGGTCAAGAGCGCCGATTTTCCCATAAGGATTTAAATCTGATCGATCTGACAATTGAATAATGTGTGTGTTTCATTGATGTTCAGTATGAATTACAGACATTATTATGACCGTATTCCCTGCATAGCAATCTAACTCACGAACCGTTTTTTAACCCAAACACTTCCCTGTTCGCACCTGCATTACTCCTATTGCTGCCAGCCTTTTCAACCATTTACGTCAGTTATTGATTAGTCCACCAATGATGGAACACCGGTTGCCAAAAGAAAATCGGGTTGCTCTCTGTGTCGGGCGATCAAGACCTTGTAATAACAGATGATTTGTAACGAACCGGTCACATCATTAACAACGACAACGACGACGCTCGATCGTCGGAAGACGCACATCGGGGCGTAGCGCTCCGCTCCCGCGCAAACCGGATATTGTTTTTGCAAGGAGGTACAAATGATCAGCAGTGCAATTATGTCTATAGCTGAACAGCATAGGGCAAAGTTGGATGTCATTTCAGAGCAAGTGCTTAATGACCGCAACCTGATCATTGCTTCCAATCGAGGTCCGGTTGAATATCACAAGAACGGCAAAGGCGAGATTGAAGGTCAAAGAGGTCCCGGCGGCGTTGTAACGGCGATGAGCGCCGTCAGCCAGTTCGCTAACCCCACCTGGATTGCCTCGGCAATTACAGACGGTGACCGGGAAATTGCGGACGGGGATAAGTCAGTTCAATGGACACGCGGTGATCAGCAGTTCCGCATTCGTTTTGTTTCAAGCGATCCCGAACAATACCATCAATTCTACAATGTTATCAGTAATCCTATCCTTTGGTTCCTGCAGCATTACATGTGGGATGCTCCGCGGACGCCCAATATCACCGAAGATACAAGAAAAGCCTGGCAAGCTTACGACGCAGTCAATTCATCTTTTGCGGATATTATCCTGGATGAAGTGAGCCGTTCGTCAAAGCCTTCGATCATAATGCTGCAGGATTATCAGTTATATCTCGTGGCTGAAAAGCTGCGACCACAATTGCCGAACGATGCGGTTCTCAGCCACTTTATTCATATTCCGTGGCCCGGTCCTGACTATTGGTCTTTGCTGCCGAATCCAATGCGCCGGCAGATCATAAGCTCGCTTTGCAACTGCGACATTCTCGGTTTTCACACTCGTCTTTACCAAAGGAATTTTCTTCGTGTTTGTCAGGAGTTTCTGCCCGAAGCAACAATCAACATGCGCGAAAAGACTGTGACTTTAAATGATCATACCGTTCAAACCGCCGCTTATCCGATTTCGATTGATGTCGGTGGAATTCTCGAGCTTGCCGATTCTGACGAAGTTCGCAATTACCGGCAGCGCCTGCGTGCATTCATTGGCGATCAGACGATAGTTCGAATCGATCGTGTCGAGCCATCAAAGAATATAGTTCGCGGATTTCAGGCTTTTGAAACTCTGCTGGAAAAATATCCGGAATATCGCGGGCGGGTTAAGTTCCTGGCGTTTCTTGTCCCATCGCGGCTTGGAGTCGAGCAGTATCAGCGTTATCTGGAAGAAATCATGATCGCCGTAGGGTGGATAAACACCAAATATGGAGATAGTGACTGGCAACCGGTGGAACTTTTTGTTGGTGACAATTATCAGCGAGGCATCGCGGCAATGCAGATAGCAGATATCCTGCTGGTGAACCCGATCATCGACGGAATGAACCTGGTTGCAAAGGAAGGTGTAACCGTCAGTCAGAATAATGCGGTCTTGATTTTATCGGAACGCGCGGGAGCGGTGGAGCAATTAGGCGACGGTGCACTGGTTGTGTCGCCGAGCGACGTTGTCGGAACAATGGAGTCTCTTCACGAGGCATTGCAAATGCCGCTGGACGAACGACAACGCCGCGCCGAATGGCTGAGACAAGTGGTGGTGCGAGAGGATGTAACGATGTGGCTGTTTGATCAATTGTACGATATCCAGAGATTGCTGACGAAACGACAGGAAGAATCAAAAGATTCGTTGACTCTCGATAATGATTTACAAAACGACCGGGTTGACAACGGCGTAGCCGCAGATTGAAAAACCCGTTTACACAGCAGTTTGTAAAAACCGTTTATCCAAACGATTCTTGATTTCGATTCATTTGAACTTGAGATATCAGACTAATAACGGTTCATACTTTGCTTAATTTCTAAACGTCCAGATTTTCTTGGTAGTTCGAGAAGGAGAGGGTAATGAAGATTGGTATGTTAGCTCCGTTGTGGGAACGGGTTCCACCTGAGAAATATGGCGGAACTGAGTTGGTTGTCTACAATTTGACCGAGGAATTGGTCAGGCGTGGGCATGATGTCACCTTGTTTGCGTCTGGTGATTCGATTACTTCCGCAAAGCTGCATTCGATACGGCTGAGATCGCTGAGAGCGCATCCCGATCAGTTGAATCCGAACTGCTATACGATGCTGCATTCAGCTGAATGTTTTCGAAACGCCGACCAGTTCGATCTAATCCATAACCACACAGGTTGGAATTCTGTTCCGATGTCGTCGATGGTTGATACACCAACAGTGACGACTCTTCACGACAGAGTTAATAAAGAAGGAGCGCTGATCTTCCGCACTTATCAGGATCATAATGTAATTTCCATCAGCGATTCTTATCGCAAATGCGCTCCGAATCTGAACTATCTTGCCACGGTCTATAATGGAATTGACGTTGACGGTTTTCCGTTTCAGGAAAAGCCCGCCGACCAGCCGTATCTGGCTTTCCTCGGCAGATTCTCGTTTGAAAAAGCGCCGCACCTGGCAATCAAGGTCGCTAAAGCTACCGGGTCGCGACTGAAAATCGGAGCAAAACTGCCGGACAACCCGAATGATGAAAAATATTATAAAGAGATGATCGAGCCTCAAGTCGATGGCGATCAAATACAATACGTGGGAGAGCTGGGTTTCGAGCAGAAGGTGGAACTGCTTGCCAACGCTCAAGCTCTGTTATTCCCGATTCAGTGGGACGAACCATTCGGGCTGGTTTCTGTCGAAGCTTTGGCTTGCGGAACTCCGGTGATTGCCTGCGCCAGAGGTGCGGTTACGGAAATATTGGAGGAAGGTAAAGTCGGATTCCTATGCAAAGATGAAAATGATCTGATCAATGCTGTTTCACGAATTGACAAGATCGATCGCGCAATTTGCAGGTCATACGTCGAGGAGCGGTTCGATGTCACCGCAATGACTGACGGGTATTTGAAGGCTTACTCCAAAATTCTTAAGCAGCCGGTAGTCCAGGTTGCTTGATCAACTGTGGCGCAGACACTGCAGTCTGCGCAGGTGGGCAAACCAAACGATTCGTTATAACCGGTGTTTTGGATAATTCATCTGCACAGACTGCAATGTCTGCGCCACCGGTTTTTCTAAGGCTCCGGCACAACCATAACAGCGCAGGATGACTTTGTAACAATGTGGTCCAATGCGCGTCCAAAAAGAAGATGTTCCAAACGCCATTCGGGACGGTGTCCCAGTACCAGCAGGTTGACGTTATGTCGTTTAATCTCTTTGTCGATTATGACTTCGGGTTTGCCGCGCAGAACATGAGTTGTCACCATCATCGTTTTTCGCAGCTTCCGTAACGTTCGGTCAATCAGGCGTCCCAGCTTTGCCTCCATATTCTTTAGCTGCGTTTTGTCGTCATCGCCGAGCGGATACACGTATTTTTCCGCCTCAACCAACGGGTCGTGTATCACATTGATAACTGTCAACTGCGCGTCGTATTGTTCTGCGAGGGAGATTGCCAGCTCAAGACTTGCGGATTTGCTATCCAGCTCAACTGCTACCAAGATGCTCTTGATCTTCATAGGCCTCCTCTAGTTCCTCTAACAATTTTAGCAAAATCCGTGCTAACTGTTCAGAGAAGGCCAATCAAAACCTGGCAAGTGAAACGAACTGCTTGCGATCACATTCCGGCGGCGTTCAAACCGTAAGATTGAATCTTTCGATAGAGCGTCTTCGGTGAAATCCCAAGTATCTTTGCAGCCTTGCCGCGATGCCAGCGAACTTTATCCAGAGCCGTGATGATCTGCTCGCGCTCCATCTCGTCCAGTGACAATTCTGCCTCGTGATTGGACGGAGATGCGTCGCTGTGAACCGGTATCGGTCGGCGAATTTCCAGCGGCAGGTCATTAGGTCTGATAGTGGTTCCGTTGCTCAGCAGCACTGCGCGTTCAATTACATTCTTGAGCTCGCGAACATTGCCGGGCCAGTAATAATGCTGTAATAGGTTGATCGCATCGTCAGAAAAAACTTTCTTGGCTTTAATGGAATAAACCGCCAGAAAATGATGCGCCAGCAACACGACATCATCGCCGCGTTCGCGCAGCGGTGGCAATTCAACGCATATTGTATTGATTCTGTGATAAAGGTCGCGGCGGAATTTTCCGTCTTCGACCATCTCGATCAGGTTTCGGTTCGATGCCGCAACGACGCGAACGTCTACCTGTACTTTCTTGGTGCCGCCGACTCGGAAAAACGTCTTTGTCTCAATTGCGCGCAGCAATTTTGATTGAAGGCTCGGCGAAAGCTCTCCGATTTCGTCCATAAACAGAGTCCCGCGATGCGCCAGTTCCATCAAACCCAGCTTTCGATTTCGCGCGCTGGTGAATGCGCCCTCTTCGTGACCGAACAACTCCGATTCCATTAACGTGTCCTGAATAGCAGCGCAGTTAACGTCGATAAATGGACCGCCCTTGCGTGTTGAAAGATGATGTATGGCATTGGCCACCAGCTCCTTGCCCGTTCCCGATTCGCCGGCGACCAGAATCGATGAATCACTGGGCGCAACCTTTTTTATCATCTCCAGAACGGAATTCATCCTGGGGCTCTCGGTAATTATTCCCTGGAACTGTTCGCGCAACGAAAGCCGGGTATGCAGAACTATATTCTCGTGCGTCAGGTTGTGCTTTTCGTAGGCCTTCGCAATCAGGGCATCCAGTTCAGAGATACGGCACGGTTTTGTCAGATAATCATAGGCGCCCAGCTTCATCGCAGTGATGGCCGTTTCAACGCTGGCTTGACCGGTCATCATGATGACCTCTGGCGGACGCGCCGATTGTTCCTGAACAGACCGCAACAGATCGATTCCGCTCATGCCTGGCATAAGGATATCGAACAGAGCTACATCGAAATCCTGATGCTCCATTATTGAAAGAGCCGTTTTTGCATCCGGGGCCACGGTTACTTCATATCCCAGGTGCTGTAGCTCTCTTTGCAATACCGCGCCAAGATTTTTTTCATCCTCAGCGATTAGTAATCGTATGCCGCTTCTGTCGATCATGACACTTGTCCTTTTGTGGTCATCTTCTCCCGGTTTTGTTCGTCAGGGCCTTTTCTCGCATCGCGCGAGATGGGGAGTAAGACGCGAAATGTTGAGCCTAGACCAACCGTCGATGTGACGGTGATTTCGCCTCCGTGCTCTGTGATAATTCCGTAACAAATCGATAATCCCAGGCCCGTACCGCAACGAGGCGATTTCGTGGTGAAGAATGGGTCAAAGATCTTTGCCATATGATCAGGATCGATTCCACAACCCGTGTCTTTGAATTCGACTATTACCTGCGTGTGCGCGCCAGAGCTTATCTGGTCGGACGTGATAAATAGTTCGCCGCCGCTGGCCATTGCGTCGGCAGAGTTAATGATCAGCGCCATAAAGGCCTGTTTTAACTGTCCGTCATTTCCCCAGACGCGGTCGATCTCGTGGCTGAGATTGCAGGAAACTGTTACCTGTCTGAGTTGCTTGGAATGTTTCAACAGAAACAGGGTTTGGTCGATTATCAGGTTAATATCCAGCGACTCTTTGTTCGAAGATTGGGTGCGGCTGAAATCAAGCAGGCTGTTTGTGATCTTCTTGCAGCGATAAGCTTCGGTCTCAATAATCGTCAGGTATTCCTGAAATGCGTCACGGATTGCGGCTGGTAAATTCCCGGCTTCGTTTAAACGACTGCTCAGCGCTTCCGCGCATACGGCGATTGTTGCCAGGGGATTATTGATCTCGTGTACGACTCCGGCAGCAAGTTGACCGATTGCAGCCAGCTTTTCTGAAGCCGAAGCTTTTTCCAGCATCTGTTTACGCTCGGTTATGTCTTCCGCTACCGTGATGACGTGCGAGGTTGAATCATCGCCAGCAAGTTTCATCGGAATCTTGCTGATGAGAAAATGTCTGCGAAGACCGTCGATCACCGTTGACGCTTCCATGCGGTCTATCTGACCGGTTTCGAAGACCCGTTCGAACTCTTCTTCTATCTTTTCTCTTGGTTGTTTACGCAGGACGTCGAATATGGATTTGCCAAGAGCGTCCTGGCGTTTGATTCCGTAAACACCGTCTTCGCGGTTACGGTTCCAGGCAACAATATTATAATCGCGGTCTACTACGTGGAGTCCGACAGGGAGACTGTTTACAATGCCTTCCAAAAGGGCCTGTTGGCGGGCCAACTGATCGGATGGGTCAATAATCCCTTTGCTGGTTTTAAGGGCTTCGGGCGCACTTATAAACGACCTATTGGATTGTAAACCACTATCGACCACAACCTTCTCCCTCAACTAAGACTGTTATCGTTAATCGAAGCCCAAAGTTTAGGACAAAACGACCGATACAGGTCCAACCTGGGAGCTATAATGCGAAGATTAGTCCCGGAATTGTAACAGCGCTCACAATCGTATATCGGCTATGTCGAAGAGAGATTTAGTGTCAGACGTGTAATAGATAGAAAATCTACAAAGGGCGGGACGTTTTACTGGAATCTCCCGGCGCCTGGTCAACCGGCAGTTTGAGTTTTCGTCGATCATCAGACCGACGGGCGTGCTGGCGGCGATCCGTGCCGCTGCGACGACTGGCCGATCCATTAAGGATCAAGCTGATGCTGAAGCTGATCGCGCTTCGGCGGTCACTTCGGCGGCGATCGCCGCCGCTTCGTCGCTCAACTCCATTCCATTCCATTGAAGTGCTCCAATAACCTGAACGTTCTGAAATCAACTCTAATCCACAGACCTCCTTGGATTGGATTTGTTCTAGTTCGTTCCTTCAACCTTGCTTAAGGCAATCAAGCCGCCCGGTTGACCGCCGGCAGTAGCAATTTTCTTGGTTTCCGTTTCGTTAAATAATGCGCGAGCGCTGGCCGGACTGGCCGCTTTATGTTGAGAAAGCTTCGTCGGTTGGTGGTTAGACGAAGCGGGTTGTTCAGGATGCGACACAACCGGATTCGCCGTGTTTGCCGTCACCCCGGGTCTGAACTGGTCGAAACTGACAACGGTGATCGCGGTAAAAATAACGATCACTAACAATGCGGGGAATTTATGCCTTTTCATATTTACTGGGGCGGTCCGATCTTTCGATTAATATGCCTTTATTTTTCCTCGTCACGAACCAATCGAAGATTTGGCCGTTTATTCTCGGGCTTTCCGGCGAGCTTTCCGACCGTCTTGAGTCTTATTTCTCGCCACTTTTTATTTTCATCAAAATCTGAATCCACAGGTTGCGAAACCGATTGTCGATCAGCAGCGCGCCGTACCTGTTTGCGCTGGTTGGTCGAGCCGAGGGTCGAACTAACGGTCTGGCTCAGCTTGCCGCGGCGCTCGACAACTCTTTTGTCTTTTCCGGATCGTCGTTCCTTGCCATCCCACACGATCTTGTCCCCTATTTATTTTAAATTTACATTTCCCAATCGATTTCAATCTTCACTCGCTCGGGCTCGATAGCCGCAAAATTGAATTGAGGGAAAAGCTCGCGCAATTGATAAGCAATGCGATCTGAATGTCGGCGGACAAATTGCCGACGATCGCGGCTCTTCTTTCGCAAAGCAAGGCTTTTCAACAATGGCGATATAGATAAAGATGAGCGCTGCCTGCGCTCGCCCAGTCTACGGTCGCCTCCAGAGCGTCGTTCTACTCCATTCCAATCCACAGGCGCTTCTCCTTGTATTTTGCAGTTAACTTTAGGCCCAAAGTCGCGGTTGCAAGGATCGAATGGCGCTTTGGGCGCCAGTTCTATGTCAATCCCTATGCCAATCCGGAAATGAAGCAAATTGCGCCTGGTAAGGCTTTACGGGCGTTGAGGGCAATGGCGAAACTACACATATTACGTCAGAGTGACTGAAGTTCAGTCATTAATGTCTGACTGTAAATATGCTCGCTATCAATGGATAATTCGCAGGCAAACATTCGTCCTAATTGTAACTTTCCAATCTGTGTAAGAACGAAACAGATTGGGGAACAAGTTAGAGTAGATTTGAACCAGGTGTCGTTCGGATATATTTGTAGGGGCAGGGCTCGTCCCTGCCCGAATCGTGCGAAGCGCGATGGAATGTTTGGTTAATGATCGTTTAATTGCCTTTCGGCAATCCGGGCAGGGACGAGCCCTGCCCCTACATCGTTTCGATGTAACCGACGTCAAGTATGTGTTCAGACAATTGCGAAATCAAACTGTTCCTGATGGACATTCGGGTCGCCTTTGATCGTGACCGGAACACCGAGGTAGTCCTCGATCTCGCGAAAGACCTGAGACTCAGGCCCACGCAAAGCTTTGGCAACCTCGGGACTGACGCGCAAGGTCACATCGGCGGCGGAATCGACTTCAGTAGAGACGCGCTTTGCATCAGCCAGGATCTCATAGCAAACCGTCTGCGCTGATTTGACCAGCCCTGAACCACCGCAGTACTGGCAAGGACTGCCCAAGGTCCGTTCCAGACTCTGCCGCACGCGCTTACGGGTGATCGCTACCAGGCCAAACTCGTTGAATTGAAGAACTTTTGACGGAGAGCGATCCTGCTTTAACTCTTCCTGTAAAGCTTCCATGACACGGTGGCGGTTCTTTCGTTCTTCCATGTCGATCAAATCAAGAATGATAATTCCACCCAGATCGCGCAAACGGATCTGACGGACAATCTCCTTGACTGCGTCGAGATTGGTCTTCACGATCGTGTCTTCCAGGCGATTCGACTTACCGACAAATTTGCCGGTGTTAACGTCGATTGCGACCAGAGCCTCCGTTTGATTAATTACGATGTAACCGCCGGACTTCAGCCATACGCGCGGCTTCAGAGCCTTGTCGACTTCTTCCTGTACTCCGAATTCCTCGAATATCGGAGTGTTGCGAGTGTGAAGCTTCACGCGACGCACGAATTTCGGTTGCACTCGATTTATGAATTCTACTATCCGTGCATATTCGACTTCGTTGTCAACGCGGATCGCGCTGAAATCAGACGAAAGCTGATCTCTTAATATGCGTTGAACCAGATCCAGATCGCGATGCACAACGGCAGGTGATTTCACGCGGTCCGCGCCTTTCTTAATATCGGCCGCTGTTCGCAGCAGATATCGCATGTCGTCGCGAATCTCTTCTTCAGTGTGACCTTCTCCGGCGGTCCTGACAATGAAGCCGCCCGGAGCGCCTTCTTCGCGCTTGAGCGACTGCATAATGCGTTTCAGGCGCAGCCGCTCTTCGTCGGATGGGATCTTTCGCGAAACTCCGACGTGCTCTACTGTCGGCATATATACCAGGTAGCGTCCGGGCAACGCGACGTGCGATGTGATTCGCGCGCCTTTGCTGGCAATCGGTTCCTTTGCGATCTGGACAATGATCTCCTGTCCTTCGCGAAGCAAATCAGTGATTGTCGGGGGTCCCGAGCGACCGTCCGGGGCCTCTTCGCGCGGACGCGATTCAGAACCACCGCCGTTTTGCCCGGCAGGACGCCTGCCGCCACCACCGCTGGGACGAGGACGCCGGCCGCCGCGACGCGCGAATTCGCCATCGCGTTTGGGCCCTTTTAGCGAGGCGTTGCGGTCTTCGTTGAAATCGTATTTTTCTTCCTCGCCGTCCTTGGTTTTGGGCTCGAGCAGGTAGTCCGGATCAACCACCAGAACACCGCCTTCGTTTGGTTCTGGTTTCAACCCTTCGACAGCGTTGGGCAGAATCTCGCTGATAGAGGTCATCTGCGACTCTTCTTCGATCAATACCGATGCCGGCGCAGGCGATTCGTCGATCACGCGTTCGAGAGAAGGATCGGCCGGAAACGATAGCGATCCGACAGGAACATCCGGCGCAGGTTCGATCTCGCGGTGAGTTTCTTCTACTTCAACTGGCTCGGGACTAAAAATGATTGCGGGGCGCTCGGCCGGAGGAAGATCTTCATCGGTGACTCGTTCGAGGTCCTCCTTCGATTCGCTTAGGTAAGAGAGTAGCGAACCGACTACAACTTCGTTTGATTCCTGTTCCTCAGGTCTTGGCGATCTCTTCCGGGCATTTCCGCGACCACCGCGCTGATCGACGGATTTACCGCGCCTGCCGCGTTTGGCCGGTTCGACGGCTTCTGCCTCAGCTTCCGTTTCAACTTCGGCGGATGCGGCCGCGATCTCTTCTTCAGTTGTCTCAGGAATTTCAACCGGAGCTTCGTCGCGCCGACCACGACGACCGCGCCGACGCGCAGGCGCTTCTGGTTCGGCTACCTCCACCAGGCCCTCTTCGACTGGCTCTTCGTCGGATATTCTCTCAAAAGGTTCACCTGCTTCCTCCGCCCTCTCTTCGTCTGTCGGAGCGGCGATAAAAGCGTCGATGTGCGCTTCCTCGATATCGGCAGCAGTGAAACCCATCGTTTCGCCATCACCTGCCTCTTCTCCGCTTTCCTCGATCGCCGCTGCGGCGGCTTCAGCATCGGCCTGGGCTTGTCGATGCTGGGCGCGCTGGCGATCTCGCTGTTCGTTGCGTTCGCGCTCGCGATCTCGCTGTTCGGCCTCGCTGCGACCCTCTATTATCGCGCCTTCAATGTCGTCATCTTCGGCATAAAAATCCGATACGTAGAGGAACGCGTCGCGTTCCAGTCCGATGTCGACAAACGCGGATTGCATACCAGGCAGGACTTTCATCACCCGGCCTTTATATATATTGCCTACGATTCCCTGGTTTTCGTTACCTCGTTCAACGTAAAATTCGGTAACAACTCCATTTTCAAGAATCGCAATTTTTTTCTCGTGCGCATTGGCACTGATAATCAGCTCTTTGGCCATCATTTTCTCCTGATTGCAGGATAAGCGATCTTGCGCATTTCAGATCTAATAGAACGAATATGGCTTAAGATTTCACCGCAGAAGGTTGCAGAGGAAAAACCATTAAATTCCCCGTGTCCTTTGTGGTTAATTTCCGTCCTTCTTATCCCTGCAATAGATGTCTTTTCAATTTTTAATAACGTTTCTAATTCAAAGAGAGCGGCGATACATCCTTGCCGTCTCTGATAGCAAACAACCGGGTGCGCCTGACCCGGCTGGACAGAACGGCCTGTTGACCGCTGTCTATGCTGTAAATGGCGCCGATAATTTCTGTCGGTTTAGCTCCGCCGTTGTTGGTGATTTCCAATCTCAAGCGCAGTTGCAGACCATTCGGAGTATTTTCAACCCAAACGTGATCCACGTACCGTTTTAAATCGACAGACTGGCGCCGATCCTTCCTGCGGCGCTCAACTACGAAATTATCTTTGGCGAGAAACTCGCCAACCAGCAAATTGTGAAATTCGATTTCCGAACCATCGCTCGGTTCGTTGTGATCAGCGCGAAGCTTCGAAACAACATCCCGGATTTCCGATTCACTTAGCAAAATCGAATATTCCGCCCGGTCAATCGACCTCGATAGCGGAGAGGCTGTTTCACTCAAACGAGTCAATCCGGTAAAGCGTAGCCCTTCCGGAAGAGCAAAGTTCATTCGCCGAACGAAAGAGGCTGGGTCGAGCATCTCAGGCGAATCGAAATCAATAAATTCTTCTTCCCCCACCACGCCCACGGCCAACGCGGGACCAAAAGCGATCAGCGGCATCGGATGATATCCCTTGCTGTAGCCGAGCTCAATTCCTGCACGGCGAAACGCTCGCGGAAGCGTCCGCGCCAAATCGAGATGCCCAAGATATTTCACCGCATCGAGCTTCGCAAAGCTTGCGCGATAATGATTCATCCTGTCGGTTACGACAACGGATTCATCAGCACTATCTGTTTCCGGTTCGGCTTGCGCGCTCGACGGAATGAAATCGGTTGCCTCTTCGTGCCAGGTCCGAGCCTCTTTCAAATGATCGCGCTCCCGGTTCAAATCGCAATCCAGACCGCAATCGAAACAAAGCAGTGCTTTATCAACGTACGCCCTAAAAGCAGGATCGTTCGGCGGAACTACCGTTAAACGTCCATCGACTTTCCTGACTGGAAGCATGCATGGTGGCGAAATACGTTCTTTTGTTGCTTTCTCCCATTCAATGGCCAGGTAACGCTTGGTGACCAAGGTATCAATGTGATCCCACGGCATCGGCGCGTAGTCATTGCCTTTGGCCACGAATGTCGGCGCTCCCATCGCACCGCCCAGAACAGGAAGCGGAATCGATCTTGGGCCGTCGGCATCGTTGACTGGATATTTGTAAACAGGAAGCTCGCACAAATATTGACCTATGTCGATTCCTTCCAGCTTGAACGCTTCCATCCATTTGTTGTAGTCGAAAGTCTCGTTCCAGCCGTCGAAACGGCAGCCCATCAGCCATGCCCGTTCCACAACACGGCTCAGACGTCGATCCCCCCGCGAAATGATTCCTTCAAGACGGGAAACCTCGGCGTGATGATGCTTCAACGTCAATCGGTAACGACGACAAAGGTCGCGCAGGAAATGTTGTTTCCGTTTGATCTCTTCGGGTGTGTTCATCTCGCACCACTGGAAAGCAGTATGCGGTTTCGGCACAAATGAAGAGACAGAAACCGTCACCGTCACGTTGCGTCCCATTTTGCGGCCGAGCTCTTTGACCTTGCGCCCAAGTTCCGCTATTCCCGCAACATCATCGTCTGTCTCTGTCGGCAAGCCGATCATAAAATAGAGCTTGATCGCATCCCAGCCTTGCGAGAAAGCGGCTTCGCAACTTGTCAGAACGTCTTCTTCAGTCACGTTCTTATTGATGATGTCACGCATTCGCTGGGTACCGGCTTCTGGGGCGATGGTAAAACCAGTGCGTCGAACTTTAGATATCTCCTGCGCAAGATCCTTGTGCAAACCGGAAGCGCGAAGGCTTGAAACCGACATTGAGACGCTGCGGCGCTCTAACTCTTTGCCCAACTCCTTGACCAGAGGCGTCAGGCAGGTGTAATCGGCCGTTGAAAGCGAAGTGAGGCTCGCTTCGTCATAGCCGCCCGTGGCGATGCTGTCGATGATTGTTTTTGCGACTTCTTTCGGAGTGCGCTCTCGCACTGGGCGGTAAATGGTACCCGCCTGGCAAAATCGACATCCGTCGACGCATCCACGAGCTATTTCGACAGCGATGCGGTCATGGACGACTTCAGTCAAGGGCACCGGAGCGTTAACCGGGAAAGGGTATTTATTTATATCCTCTATATATTGTCGCTTGATCGGGAAATGAACCGATTGATCATCGGGTGACGTTACAACTTCAAGCCCGTGATAGGCTGATACTGCAACTGGATAGAGCGCAGGCACATACAGTCCTTCCAGTTGCGCCAATCGCTTTATTATCTGTTTGCGAACCTGCGATGAGAGTTCGCAATCGCCGAGCATTATTCGTTCACGCTCATCTGCGCTTAACGATGCGATAGCGTCCTGTTTCAACCGCTGGTATTCATCAACCAGGCGAAGAAACATCTCTTCGCCATCGCCAATTTGAAATACATCAATGAAATCGGCGACAGGTTCCGGGCTGAATGCAACAGGACCGCCCGCGATAATTAGCGGATGATCGAGTGTTCGTTCAACGCTCCGCAGAGGGACCCGAGCCAAATCCAGCATCGTCAGGATATTGGTGAATGAAAGCTCGTACTGAAGCGAAAATCCTACAACATCGAACTCTCCAAGCGGAGTAGTCGACTCCAGCGACGTCAGCGGCAAGCCCTCGCGCCGCAGTGCCTGCTCCATATCCGTCCAGGGACAATAGATGCGTTCGGCCGCGATGTCTTCCCGTGAATTCAGGAGCGTATAGAGGATCTTGTACCCGAGATGGGACATTCCAATCTCGTAGGTGTCGGGAAACGCCAGAGCAATGCGGGTTTTGACTTGAGCGGGATCCTTATGAACGGAGTTCCATTCGCCTCCGACATAACGGATAGGCTTCTCGACAGACGGCAGAATACGGTCAAGCGCCGCCCGGTAATTCACCTGGGTCATTAGGAAACCTTCTGCGGGCATTCGGCAAAGACAATCAGTTTGATCTTTGTCTCGGTAAAGCTGCGCCGAACGCCAAAGCGCGGGCGGCAACGAACTGGGTCGGCCGCCAAATCAATTTCTTAAATCGGTGACCGGAAGTGTGACCATAGGGAAAGCTCCGTCTTTTAGAGCTACTCGAACTTGTAATGGCCTAACTTACGAGAACTTGTCACCGAAAACCGCCGACCGCTAATTTACAAAGCGGTGCAGGCGAACATTAAGTATCAGTCCAATCGCAATAAATGTCGAGAACATCGAAGAGCCGCCATAGCTCATCAACGGCAGTGGAATGCCCAGAACCGGCATTAAACCCACCACCATGCCCAGGTTCGTGACCACGTGGGCAAAGAACAACGTCACAAACCCCATGATCAACAGCATCCCAATTCGATCCCGCGCCAGGTGGGCGATCTGGATCGCCCGCATTAACCATAGAAAGATCAACGTAAGGACAACCAGGATGCCGACAAATCCCATCTCTTCGCCGAAAGCGGCCGCAATGAAATCGGTCTGCGGAAACGGTAAAAATCGAAGCTGGCTCTGTGTGCCGTGTTTCAGACCTTTGCCGAATAAACCACCCGAACCGATGGCGACTTTCGACTGGATTGTATGATAACCGAAACCCTTCGGGTCGACTTTATCGGGGAAGAGTATAGCGTCGATACGCTGTTTTTGGTAGCCCTTAAGCACATACTTGTAGGCACCGACCAGGCCGACCACTCCGATTACTACCGCCAGGGCTATCATCCACCATCGGAGACCACTCAGAAACAATAGAACGAACAGGAATGGAATGAAAGTCATGGCGCTTCCCGTATCGTTCATCGCCAGAACCACCAGGATCGGAATGCCGACAATGATCCCGCTGATTATGATCTCTTTTATAGAAACTGCCGCCTGCCCATCTTTTTTCTGTTTACTGAGATAAAAGGTGAGCATCATGATGGTCGAGATTTTTGCCAGTTCAGTAGGCTGAAATCCGAAGCCACCGACGGAAAGCCACGAGTTCGCGCCGTTGATCACCTTGCCATGAGCAATCACTGCGCCCATCATCAGAATTGTCGCTGCGTAAAAGGCCGGAGCGTAACGAATCAGCTTATGGTAGTCGTAAAGGGCCAGTATCATCAGAAAGAGCCCACCGCCTACCCACATTACCTGTTTAATCCATAGACCTTTGTCGCCGACGCTATAGATAGCCAGTGTTCCACAGGCGGCGATTGCCAGAGAATTGAACAGAAAGAGCCAATCAAAGTCGTGAAGGATTCGACGACTGAGTATTTTCATATTAACACCTGGGAACTCACGCGCGAGGCGCGCTTATCCCCTTTAACAGTCAGCTGGATTTTGATGCGCCCTTTCCTTTCGGGAGTCACGCACGCGAGACGCGTGCGCTCCCAGGAGACTATCTGACCACCGCAACTTGCTGCGGTTCCATCTTTTGCTCTGGAATTACCGGATGGCCAAATTTCTTCATGAAGTAAGTGCCCATTAGCATCCTGGTAACGGGCGCGGCGTTCGCTCCACCGAAGCCTGAATTCTCTACCAGCACAACCGAGGAAATCTCCGGAGCGTCTTTCGGAGCGAAAGACACAAACCAGGCATGGTCTTTGTGTTTACCGCTCGCTTTGCGATCCGCAATAACCTGAGCCGTTCCCGTCTTTCCGCAAATATCTATACCATCAATATGTGCCGCGTGTGCCGTTCCTCCGGGACCGTTCACTGCGCCCCACATTCCATCTTTAATGATCTGAAGGTAATTCGGTTTAAGGTCGAATTTGTATTCTTTGGAATCCTGATAAAGAGCCTTATCGCCCGTCACGCCTCTCACTTCCTTAAGAAGATGAGGCGTGTGGAAATCGCCCCCCATAATCAACCCGTCAATACCGTGAATCAATTGAATCGGCGGTACGGCGACAGACCCCTGCCCGATTCCGCACCACGCTGTATCGACATCTTTCCATTCAGGATCTCTGGGATTGACCCGGCGTTTCCAGGCTCGATCCGGAATAATTCCCGATACCTCGCGCAGATCTATACCGGTAGGTTTTCCCATACCGAAATCGCTGACGTATTCGTGGATCTTATCAACGCCGAGTTTCAAAGCCAGTCGGTAGAAATATCCGTCGCACGAAACCGTAATGGCAGTCCTTATATCAGGTGTTCCATGGAACCTGTCGCAATGAATAAATCTATTACCCAGTTGAATGCCGCCGCCACAGGGCAGACTTGAGTTCTTCTCAGTAATTACACCGGCATCCAGTCCAGCGGCCGTCATGAGAATCTTCCACGTTGAACCGGTCGGATATATACCTTGAGTGCCACGATTGATTAGTGGCGTTGACGGGTCGAGCAGAAGCTCCTGGTACTGTTTCTTGGTCTCGGGGCTGCTGATTCGAAGCGCCAAATCGGAAAAGATATTCGGATCAAACGATGGCTTGCTGACCATCGCCAGAATCTCGCCGTTGCGCGGATCCATCATTATGGCAACACCGCGTTTCCCTTCCATTTCCTTTTCAGCTTCTTCCTGAAGATCCAGATCGATCGTGGTCACCAGGTCGTGTCCGGGAGTGGGCGGTATCGTGTCCAGTTCACCTCTGACGCGATTCAAACGGTCGACTATCACTCGACGCTTGCCGTCAACGCCCATCAAAACGTCGTTGTGAGACTGCTCGATGCCCGACTGTCCGATAATATCGCCGCGCTTGAATCCTTTATATTTGTCCATCTTCAACTGATCCGGCGATATTTCACCGACAAATCCAAGCGCATGCGCCGCCAGTTCCCCGTATATGTACCGTCGTTTTGGCTGCGGCTCTAACTGAATCTCCGGATGCTCGTAGTCGTGAGCGGCGATCCAGGCGCGGTCGGCTTCGTTAGCGTCGCGTTTTACAATAATAGGTTGTGCTTTGGGAACGCTGGTATCGTGAAGTTGCTCGATCAGCGAATCGCGGTCAACTCTGAAATTGTCAACCAGTGCTTTGATCGTTTCATTCTCATCCTGAATATCTTCGCGCAGAACAATAACGTTCATTGACGGACGTGAATCGACCAGAACGCGTCCATAACGGTCCAGGATATTTCCCCGAGGCGCACGGATGGTTATTTCGCGGATGCGGTTGTTTTCGGATTGCGCAAAGTAGACGTTATGATCGAGCACCTGCAAAGTCCAGAAACGTATCCCCAGACCGACCAGGCACACCAGAATCGCGTACCGAAGCAGGTGAAACCGCACTGGAAATGCCACTGCGTCCTCGCGAGGCTGCCTCGACGACTGAGAATCCCTATCAAAATTAAAGTTGATTCGCTCGCCTCTTTCGCTCATATCGATACCAATTATTTACCCTGTATTTAATCCTCGCTCCCGCAGGCGACGATCAAACAGCAACTAACGGTAATATTTCGTGCGGACTGTCTCTACTTTACCTGGGTCGGGGCGTCCGACAAGTTTGTCCAATATAACAAAGATGAAAAATCCCACAACGAGGTTGACTCCCGCTTGAATTCCGACGGTTTTCCACATCACACGATTCTGCATTTCAACGAATTCAGGGACGCCGACAACCTTGTTGATTCCAATAAATAAAAGCGAGTTTATTCCGCCCGCAATTCCTAATGTCAGCAGACGCATCAGGAAATTGTCGAGCTCAACTCTGATGCTGATGGTTGCTATGATGTAGCCGATGATCGTCTTGGTCAGTCCACCTATCCCCATATAACTATGCGACAACGCATCCTGCATCAAACCAGATGCCATTCCCGTCACCATTCCAAGTAACTGAGATCGTCGCAGAGAGAAATACACGGTTATTATCAAAGGCAGATCAACGTAATTGAAACGGGTGCTGCCCGTGACTGTGGGGACGGCGACTTGAATCACGACCGCCAGTATGATGGCGATGACTATCTTGGTGGGGTACACGTTGCTTGACGCTCTCCAGCACGCCCGAAGCGGCTTTTATCTTGTTTTCTTCTTCGTATCCGCTTTCTTGTTATTATCTGCAGCCGGTTTTTGACTCGCCTTGGTACTCTTCCCGCTCGGTTTCTTCTCGCCCTTGGTCTGCGTCGGCGGAGGCTTTAAGGCCTCTTCAATTTGCGAGTGCAATTCCGTAGGATCAACCTGCAGGATGATCACTTCCTCAAAACCGGAAAGATGCGCGGCGGGTTGTATCTGAATTCTCTGCGATATGTCGTCAGTCCGTTTTTGCGCCGACAGCACAGTCCCGATCAGCAGCCCTTGCGGATAAATTCCATCCAGACCCGAGGTAACAACCTCTTCACCAACGGGGACGTCTTCCAGATTCGCGATATTTCTTAGTTCCGGATAGGGGCCGTTTGTTCCGCGAATTTCACCGAGAGTCCTGGAGGTTTTCAGCCTTGCGCCTGCTCCGGCTCGTTCATCGGTGATCAATTGAACCTGAGCCGCGTTTGGCGATACTGCGACGACGTGCCCGACGACGCCCTCGGGTGTAATAACAGGGTAATTTTTCTGGACGCCGCTCAAAGTGCCTTTGTCGATGCTTATCCGGTCCACCCACAGGCTTGTGTTTCGGGTGATTACGTGACCCACAACGGAATTGTATGGAAGAGTTGTCTGCAGGTTCAGGATTTTACGCAGACGGTCTGCTTCGGCGATGCTTTCGTCAGCCTGAAGGCTTTTCTGCTGTAAGCGAGTGTTTTCTTCTCGAAGCTGATCGTTCTCTTCTTTTGCGTGTCGCAGCGCCGCATAGTTATGCCAGACATAACTGACGTTGCCGCCTGCCCAGGAGGTCACGTACATAACCGGAGCAAAGATCGTTAAGACGGCACTGCGTAACAGGGATTGCTGATCGGTTCTGCCGGGGCGCGATTGCGCTGAGATCAGCAGGACTTGTAATAAGACCAGTGCAACGAAAATGATTGGCGCTTTTTTCTTGGCCTCGGCGGTAGTCATTTCTTCAAGGAACGGGGAAATGGGGAGGACCTATTGGGGACCAGCAGCTTAACCCCCAATTCCCACTAACTTCATCCTCTATTACTATATGCGCCCACACTCAAACGCTCCACGTAGCGCGAGCTGGCAGCTTGCGCCACGATCAGAAACTAATTTCTTATCGTGTTGTCCCACGTTACGCGCGACAGCAGGTCGAAATCACCCAGCATCTTCCCGGTCCCTATTGCCACGGAAGATAATGGGTTTTCGGCGAGAAGAACGGGCACTCCTGTCTCGTTCATCAACCGTTTGTCCAGATTCTTTAGCAAGGCGCCGCCGCCGGTCAGCACTATTCCGCGGTCGACAATGTCAGCCGACAGTTCCGGCGGAGTTCGCTCCAGAGCAACACGAACAGCATTCACAATCGTGTTCACTGCGTCTGAAAGAGCTTCCCGGACCTCCTCATCTGTAATCGTAATCGTCTTCGGCACGCCTTCTATCAGGTTACGTCCGCGAACTTCCATCGACAACGGAGTTTCCAGCGGGTAGGCGGATCCGAGCTCGATCTTTATCTGCTCTGCCGTGCGTTCGCCGATCAGCAAATTGTACTTTCGTTTGATGTACTGGATGATTGCCTCGTCCAGCTCGTTGCCGGCGACGCGGACGGCTCGCGAATAAACAATACCCGAAAGACTGATGACGGCTATATCGGTTGTGCCGCCGCCGATGTCGACGATCATATTTCCGTAAGGTTCCGTTATCGGGAGTCCGGCGCCAATCGCGGCTGCCATCGCTTCTTCGACCAGGTAAACCTTGCTTGCCTTGGCTCGATAGGCCGCATCCTCAACGGCGCGGCGCTCAACCTGGGTAATTTCACCGGGCACTCCGATCACAACTCTTGGCGATATCCAGGACTTCCCGTTATGTGCCTTGCGAATGAAGTGCTGAAGCATCTTTTCCGTTACTTCAAAGTCGGCGATTACTCCGTCTTTCATCGGTCGGATTGCAACGATATTGCCTGGGGTACGTCCCAGCATCTCTTTGGCCTCTTTACCGACTGCTTCGACCTTCTGCGTATTTCGATTAATCGCCACAATGGAAGGTTCGCTGACCACAATGCCACGTCCGCGCGCGTAGATCAGTGTGTTCGCAGTTCCCAAATCGATTGCCAAATCGCTGGAAAAGAAATTGAAGACGGGTCGCAAAAACTTCATTTTAGTCCTACTTTAACCTCTCGATATAGCTTCTAGCCCGGTAACTCTTATTTTGAGGCGTCTCCCTACAGACTCCTCATGTAAGAAATATTGTTCGGCGCTGCTTGTTGCGGATTAGAACCCACTACTAATTCCGAGGGGGCCGGTACGCCATCCGGTCGACCTTTGCCCGGTTCGGACAGTCACGGTGTCGGGGATACGGCTTTCACGTGCTGTTTGCGTTCATTATTTCGAGGCCGGGTTAACACAGCATAGTAACAGAACGCTAATTGAAAGCAATATCCTTATGACACCGAAAATCATCTTTTTTATAAAAAATATCACTAGCTGAAAAATCCACCGCTCTGAACCTGGAAACCTGAGGGCCGTTCAGAAAATCATCAATCCAGTGACAGGGGAGAAATCCAACAAGCCGCGCGATCAAAATGCCAGGGCCACAGCATTCTTGCTCGCTTCTTTCGCCGTATACATTGCTGCATCTGCTCGCTGAATCAATTCCTGAGAAGTCATCCCATGCTCAGGATATGCAGCGACGCCAAAGCTCGCCGTCAATCGAAACTGCTCAGCGTTCGTTGCGCTGAATCCGTACTCTTGAATACCTTGTCGGATTCGCTCAGCAATCTGTGCAGCTTTTTGTGCTGAAGTTTCCGGCAAAATGATGACAAATTCGTCTCCACCGTATCGCGCCACGAAATCCGTGTCGCGCACCATCGAATAAATTATACGCGCGGTTTCAACCAGGGTAGCGCTGCCTATAAGATGGCCGTGGGCGTCGTTGACTCTCTTAAATCCATCCAGATCCAGGAAAATCAATGCGACTGAAGAGTGATAACGTTTTGCCCTGCGGATTTCGGCTTCCAGCGATTGCCGCAGGAATCTGATGTTGTAAAGTCGCGTCAGATCGTCGATCAAACAGAGATGCTCGACGTCGGCATAGAGCGTTGCGTTGTGCAGCGAGGTCGCTATCAAATCCGCCGCCCGCTGTGCGAAATTGATCCTGATCTCTTTCAGACCCGCAGACTGCTGCCGACCAAAGGTAGCCTCGATTACACCCATCGCGTGACCTCTGCTCATCAAAGGCAGGCACAACACGCTGGCGATATTCTTTTTGTCGTATCTGGCTTCACGTACTTTCAGACGTGACACGTCCTTTATAAAAGTCGACTTTCCGCTTCTTAGAGTTTGCCCCAGTAATGATTCAGCCGGAAACGCGGAAGTCTGTGTTTGTATATGCTGGCCGGAATCCAGGCGATTCAACTCGGTTCGGCGATGCTCGGTCTCTGTCAAAAAGATGGTCCAGGAATCCGCTTTTAAGAACCGTTTTAATTGAATCAGACCGGTTTGAATGATTGTATTGTGATCCAGAGACGAGTTTATCGTTTCGGCGATCTCAAAGATCGGTTCGAGACTTTTCGAGAGTTCCGACAGTTTGAAGTAAGGCTGCGGCGACTGATCCGCTTCCCGGACGCGCACGGAATCGAGCCGCACCGAGCCTCTTGTTGCTGCCATTGCCCTGACTTTGGTTACGTTTCTTGCCATCAGATCACAAAGGTCTGTGTATGACCATTTTTCAAACGATCACGTTACGTACCGAAGTTTTAGATCGAACCTACCCTAACTTCAGACTTTTCGGACCACCCTGCCATGATTGCCGGACTGGTCTTCTGCCTCTACGACTATCTCTCTTGAATCTGTTACTTTAATCAAGGCAGTGAACCGTCCATCCCCATCAACTTGATTAACTTTAACACCGTTTATTCTCACCTGCGCCCCGGCTACAGTTCTGCCCTTTACCTCATATAAGTAAGGTCCGAGTCCCGTAACCTCGTCCAGATACACTTCTATCCCATGCGCGCCATCGGACGACTTCCCAATCACGGTAAATTGGAATGGGTCACTGAACACGCTGCTTCTGCCAGTGCCATCGAACGCTTTAACCTGCCAGAAATATCTTCCGGGCTCCATCCTTTCGACAACCAGTCGTGCTGATCGGACATCCTGCGATTCCGCTACGATCTTAGTAAAGAACCGGGAGGTCGAGACCGCCACGTGATAGCGAACAGCGCCCGAAACCGGAGTCCAGCTAAGAGTGACTGTGGCGGTGTCGCCGTTAGACCTGATTACAAAGGCATCCGAAGGTTCCGCAAGTCTCGGTGACGGCAACAATTTTTCGTGACTGATTATCTTTCCACTGGACGCGACTTCTAATCGTTCATCGGCCTCGACCCGCGTCTTGACGCCGTCCTGTGTAGTTACACGCGCGGCGCCTTCAGTGACGTCGATCTTGGTGTCACCTTCGCGAGACGCGGCCACGACCGCTTTGGTATTGGGATCGAATTCTGAGGACGCTCCCGTTGTTTGCACTTCGTTGATCGATTCGTTATGTCCGCTCGTCGCTACCTTTACCTGACCTGAGCCAACCGCAACGTTGACTGTCGAGGTGCCGCTCTTGGTGTCAAAGACATGCAGTCGGATCACCATCGTCGAATCCGGCCCAAGAGAATAAGAACTGCCGTCGATAAATTGTATTTTTGCCTGTCCGTCGGTATCTGTCTGGACCGTATCCCCGGTTTCCAGTGGCGTGGACCTGTTGACGGCCACGAAATAGCTGGTGCTGGTACGTTTGACCTTTACGTTTCCTTCAATCGAAACGAAGTGGGCAATCTGCTTGTCGCCCTTCACATCGGCTGGCCCCGCCGCTTTTGTCAGGTAGAGATATGCCGAGGTACCGCCGCCCACCAAAAACAGGGCCAGGGTTATGAAAACGAAGGCTGACCGCCGTGAAATGAAATACCAATCAAGTCGTGGCATATACCTGCTCGAGCACAAACAAATGACCTTTGCTTTTATTTGCCTGATCCGGTTAGACTTAGCGAAAAAGCTCTGGTCCCTTTAATACAATCACTCCCAAGGACTTATTTCGGCTGAAATGTTAGTTATAATTATGGACTTTGACAGCGCCCCGATATTTATCGGTGGATTTTTTGAGTTCATGGTTTCGGATTTTTCCATTTGCCTTTAAACTCTATGTTTAGCGTCGCCAGGCTGGACTTCCGCAATGCAAGCTGAACATACAATTCCTCAAGGAACCGCTGAGCCGACATACGGCCCAATAACGACAACCATCGCTTTTTTAAAGCGAGTAAAACCGGCGATCTCCGATCTGCGGGAAGATCAGGTTCAGATTCTGGCATCCGCAATCGCATTCAACGCTTTGCTCTCGTTTTTACCATTTCTTGTGCTCCTTTTAACTATCTGCAAAGACATTCTTCAATGGAATGCGGGATACGAGGCGGTCTTTTCGATTTTGCGGGATTATTTGCCGGTTGCGAGAATTACAGCAGATTTCATCGAAAGAAACTTGAGGGCATTGACGACCTCGCATCCAGGCGGGCCGATGGCGATCATCTCGTTGATTTCACTGTGGATAACCAGCGCTGGAACTCTTATTCCGATTGAAGTCGCGCTCAATCGCGCGTGGGGCGTCAAAGAAGGACGGCCCTTTATCAAGCGCTACACGATGGTACTGCTTCTGGTGCTGATTTCCGGGCTACTGATGCTTGGCGCAGTTTTTATCTCCGCGGAAACGCATACGTTTCTAGCGTCAGTAACCGGAGAACTGTCAACCAGCCTGCCGGTCAAGCTGGCAATCTGGATCGTGGAAAAGCTGGCAACGGTTCCGATCTCCGTTTTGATATTCCTGTTGATCTATTATTTCCTGCCAAATACCAGGGTCAGCTTTCGCCAAGTGTTGCCAGCCGCGATCTTTATGGGGTTGACCTGGGAAATCTCGAAATATCTCTTTGCTCATATTGCGCCAAGAATTACTGAGGGTTACGGAGCATTTCATGTTACTGTAAGCTTGGTTTTGTGGGCTTTCGTTTCGGCACTGCTGATGCTGCTGTGCGCGAATCTGTCGGCTCAGAATCTGTTTCCGACCTTCAGAAGGAGGTAGTCCCGCCGGTCCACCGTTCCTTCTAGCCAATCACTGGATTTGGATAGTGAAACACGGTCAACTGCGATTTTCCATCGCTCAATTCACCACCTTTTGTTTCTTTAGCTTCTTCGGCGGTTATCTCCTTTTTGCGAGAAAGGTCCTGAACTTTGGTTCGGCGCTTTTGGGTTTTAATCTTTTTCTTTGCCATAAGATGCTCCTTTTGATCCCATACGGTTATTTCTCAGAGTTCGGATGTCTCGAAGCGCCTTTGAAATCAGTTTTTTGATACGAACCTGCACTCATGCACCGATACGAATTATGTCATCATTTCTGAATTTTATGTGTTAATTTAGCGCTTGTAACTGAGAACTGCTTTTATTTCTGTCAGTTGCAGCCTATTGGCTCTATCGCTGGACCAAGGGATAAGATCGTGATTCTTAGATACGTCGGTTAGTTCGCTTGTGGAAATCTCTTGGAAATTAGCGTGTCCAATGATAAAAGTCATATGCAATATTTGACTTAACCTTATCTTTTCGGTCGATGATTCAAAATCACTGTGAGTCCAGGCGCAGCCAGAAGTCACGGCCAGATCATTAGGCAGTTTGTTATAGTCGATGAACAGTAAGCCACAAAGATACAGATCCGCTGTGGTAGTTGCCGTATCGTAGCCGACGGCGGAGGCATAACAGTGAGGGACGCATTGCGAGTTCTGCTGGTTGAAGACAATCCCGACCACGCTCAGTTAGAAAAAGACGCCTTGTTGGAGGCTTACCCTGAGGCAGTTATTGATATTGTCGATAACGGGACAGAAGCCTGCCAGAAGTCCCTTGAAAACGAATACACAATAATTTTTCTTGATTATCACATTCGAGGCGGAAACGGATTAATGGTCCTGAAGGAGGTTCAGCCTCGCCGTCCGGATACACCCATAGTGATGGTGACTGCAATGGGACAGCAGCAGCTGGCCGTTCAGGCGCTGCGCGCCGGAGCCAGCGACTATCTGTTCAAGACGACTGATTTTTTCGCTCACCTGCCCCGTTTGATTGAGACAAACCTGGAACGACATCGATTACGCCGCGAGCGAGACGGCCTTTTACGAAAAGCTCAGGAAGTAGCAGCCCGCACAGCAATCATCAACGAAATAGCCAAAGCAGTCAGAAGCAGCCTCGACCTCAGCAATGTGATCCAGACTTTGACCGAGAAACTTGGCGAGACCCTCCAGGTAAGTCGGTGTTTAGTCCTGCAGAAAGTAACCGATCCGACTCGCGTTCCGGCCGTTCACGAATATTCTACGACGGACCTGATTGCCAGCTCCGCCGTGCCGTTACTGTCGGCCACGCGGCCAATCGAACGGTCAAAGCTCGCTCGCCTGGCCGTCGAAACCAAACAACTGGTCCTTTCGGACGATGTGTTCAATGACGATCGTCTGGCGGGTGAAGATGTCAGTCGGTACGAGGCGAGAGCCGTAGTTTTCTCTCCAATAACGCTTGCGCAACAGGTTTTGGGTCTGCTGGTGCTCCACCAGTGCGATAAGCCCCGGAGATGGCAATCAAGCGAGCTGGAACTCGTGCGCGAATTGACGGATCAGGTCGCGGTGGCGATGCGACAGGCGCAGTTGTTCGATGAAATCTCGCACGCAAAAAAGCTCTGGGAAAAGACGTTCGATTCGATGAACGATGCCGTTACTGTTCATGATAGCGACGGATTTATCAAACGGCTCAATGTAGCCGCGATGCGCCTGAATAACTCCAACTACTCAGAGATGATGGGACGAACCTGTTGCGAGCTGGAATTTCCGGTCCCTCACTCCGCTCAGGAATGCCTGCTGCGCAAGTCAATAAGAACCGGCCAAAAAGAGGCTGTCGAGATGATCGATCAAGACCGCCGCACCATTTACACGGCGATTAACCCGGTTCTGGATGGCAACGATAATGTGATCGGCGCCGTTATGGTCACCCAGGACATTACCGAGCAAAAGAAGCTGCAGGATCAGTTGATGCGGTCGAAGAAAATGCGCGCCCTGGGCGAGATGGCTTCGAGCGTTGCGCACGACTTCAATAACATTCTGGCTGTAATTCTGGGCCGCGCGCAGTTGTTACAGGCTCGGGCGGGCGACGACGATCTGCTGATGCGCGGGCTGGAAATAATCGTCACATCGGCCAAAGACGGTGGACGAACCGTCAAACGCATTCAGGATTTCGCTCGAGTAAGAACCGATCACGATTTCGCTCCGTTAAATTTCTCGCAGCTTTTGCGCGAAACCGCAGAGATAACATCCACGAGATGGAAAGATGAAGCCCAGCTTGCCGGTAAGTCGATCAATTTCTCGATTGATGGGCCGGACGAAGTAATGGTTCTGGGCGATTCAGCAGAGCTGCGCGAGGTGTTTGTAAATTTGATCTTTAATGCAATCGACGCAATGCCGGACGGTGGAAACCTGGCGGTCAGGTTACGCGTCGATGACGGCAGAGCCATTGCCCAGGTGCGCGACAGCGGATCCGGAATATCCGAAGATATCCGCGAGCGCATCTTCGATCCTTTCTTCACGACCAAAGGTTTGTCAGGAATGGGTCTGGGACTGAGTATTTCTTACAGCATCATCAGCCGACACGGCGGAGTGATCGAATTCGAAAGCAAGCCAGGTCACGGCTCCTGTTTTACAGTCGTCCTTGATACATTTGCGGAAACTGCTGACAGCAATGAAGACGAGCACCCGAAAAACGCAATACCGGCTCGTATACTGGTCGTTGACGATGAGGCCGAAGTGCGTCAATTGCTGCACGACATTCTGGTTTCGGCCGGCCATATAGTAACTATGGCTGACGACGGTGTTTCCGCCATTGCCCTCTTTGAAGCCGGTGTTTACGATATGGTGCTGACCGATCTTGGTATGCCTGGGATGAGCGGGTGGGAAGTGGCCGAGGCCATCAAATCGCGCCGTCCTTACGTCCCGGTCGGTCTGATTACAGGATGGGCCGGTATCATGGAAGACGCCGACCTGGACAAACGCGGTATCGATGTTATTGTTAACAAACCATTCGACATGAACCAGATTCTAAATATTGTTGCCGACATTACACCTGCCTGGAAGATTAGTCAGGTGATGTAGTTCCTCCTTAGCAAAATTAATGTCCGCGCCAAACAAACAGGAAATTATAGAAACCGTCGCGATTGAATCCGAGTTTTCTGATCCTGTGGTGGTCAAGCTGGTTGAATTCGTCCGCTCGATCGGCATTCCTGTACACGCGGCGTCGATTCCCGACTCACCCTTTTTCCCGGGTCTCAAAACCGAATACGGCGCGGTTCTGGTGGATGAAACTGAGTTGCTTCATCCGGGAAACATCCTGCACGAAGCTGGACATCTTGCCGTGACCGATCCCGCTTTGCGCAACGAGAAAGATATTTTTCCGACGAACGGTCAAGAGATAGCAGCGCTGGCCTGGTCGTACGCGGCGACGCGCTATCTTGGGTTACCATCCGATCTGGTCTTCTATCAAGGAAGCTATCGCGGCTGGGATACTGCTCTGGTTGAGAATTTCGCCGAAGGTCGTTATCTGGGCGTTCCTTTACTTCAACTATACAAAATGTCCTTCGAGCCAGGACCGGCCGCGGCGCGAGGTGTCGAGCCATTTCCACGTATGCAGCGCTGGCTCCGCTAACGCCCCTGCACGTCCAACAAATATTTAGCGAGGTTCCCAATGCGATTTTGAGTATCAGCAGTTATTTGATTTGCCCAGTTGACAGCCGATTCTAAATCTCGACGAATAAAAGCTCCCTGGATCGACCGCCGTGGTCGCGAAGTCGTGTTCGCACCATGGCCATGCCATGCAGAGCCGTTATAGATAATCATCGAACCGGCCGGTCCACAGGCCGGCACTGTCGTAGAATCAACAGACGGCCCCTTTATCGCATCAGTCCGCAGATGCGAGCCAGGTACAAACCTGGTCGCTCCATTTTCCGGTCGAAACTCATCGATCATAACGATGAATCCGATCAACGGCCATCCATCATCTTGTTTGATATCTGTATGGATAGTCTGGGCGATCGAATATGGCTTCAAAGTCCGCGCATGAAAGCTGCTAAGCTTAAAAGGTTGCCGAATTACACTGCAGCATGCGGCCAACAGCGGGCCACAGGTGTAGAGTCCGTCGAATTCCGGCCCGCGATTGACGAAGTCCACAACGCGGATACTGGTGCTTCCAATATGAACATCATCAGGTTCAGCATTGGAAACAGCCAAATCATAGGCGGCCGAAAGAGAGGGAAAGTCACTATTCGCAATCGTGCCCGGTAGTACCACGAACCCGGTTTCATATAATTCTTTCTCCAGGTCCGTGGGTAATTTGTAATCCGTGGGGATTTTCTCGAACCAGGAATCCAAACGGCTACTCCTGATCTTTTAAGTACCTTGTGGTAAGAGTTCGAGCCCAGTATCTGGGAACGTTATGTTCTTTCTGTAAATGAGCGACTACATCATTCGATTTCTTGTTGGCGGCATCGAATTGCTTCAACACCTTTTCCCAATGCTTCAGAGGTTTGCCGGTTTTTTCGATTACCTGGGCATCATCAACATTCCAATAATCCGATTTCATTTATGCGTCTCCTGATATTTTAAGAATTACTGGAAAGTATTTACCACGACAAAAAGTGGCGGCCAAACGTCCGGCAGAAATTCAGCGGCCAAGCAGTTCCTTGAAACGAATGTGGGTCAGGGTTGGACTATATTGGCGTGTCTGGCAACCAGCTGCCATCTGCCATCTTGCTTAAGCCATACTTCTGTATAACGTCGATTGATCGTGCGTCCATCGTCGACCACCGTTTCGCGTCCCATAACGACCGCCGAGTCTGTATACGTTCGCAAATATTCGATCTCTCTTTCAAAAGCTGAGTGGTTTATTCTGCCCGCCTCGACCGCCTGCAGAACTTGTTGTAAAGGCACGACCTGATTGAATGGGTTAGTTACGACGAAATCTTCCGAACATAAGTGTTTCAATGCCTGAATATCTTTTTGAAGCATTGCCATGCGCACCTGATCATCTAATCGTCTTATCTCCGCATCCATAAAGTTTTCCCACATGTTAAAGATCTATTCAGCCCGACCATTGTTCAGACTGCAACACCTCAACCATCACCCCAGACCTGGTAAAAATATGATAACCACAATGTTCGGTGAAGACAGCCACCTCGTCCAAGTCTTCGTCGGAAAGAAAAAAAGCATACCGAAAAAAGGCAACCGACCCATCCTCAAAATTTATTTTTACGTTTTGATTAACCTTGAAATCCATAGCGGACAGCCGGTCTATGTCAGAGCCATGGATTTCTCGCAAATGAGCCTGGAGTCTTTGAATCCATCGCTTGGGCAAGTCATTATGTCTCATAACGATTGGCGCGCATTATGCGAACTGCGCTAAATTTTGGTTCAAGATCATCAACTGTAAGTACGTATCTCTATCAGATGTTTATTCGGGTCGTTCATATAGAGCGTCGGCGCGAATCCCTTAGCTCCACTCTCGCTGCCGGGGCCCGTGTTTGTACCTACTGAATCGAATGAATCCCCGTATGGAATTCCCTTTGCCTTAATCGTGGCGAACACCTTATCGAAATCATCTCGGGAAAGTGCAAAGGCATAATGCTCGTTTCCGCCGGTACCCCAGGGCGCTAACTGCAAAGTAAAATCGTCACTTACTCTTATAACAGTAAACGGCCCGTCTTTACCCTCGAGTTTGAAACCGAGAATATCGACATAGAACCCTACGCTCGCCGTAATATCATTGACGTTAAGAATCAAATGATCGATGGTGGCCATAAAAATCCTTTATCGTTGTGCAGTCATTGCGCGTCGCGCGAATGGCGCAAGCGCCCCATCACGTACGAATCCGCATATTTACCATCACGGAATGCGTCCATTCGTAAAGTGCCCTCGCGTTCGAACCCGAATCGTTCGTAAAGTCTAATAGCAGGCTCGTTGTCGGTATAGACCTCTAATTGAAGCCGCACCAGATTAAGCCAGTTGTCAGCAAGGTCGAGGCCGGCCTGCATCAGAGCAGTGCCGACCCCTTTTGCTTGCCATTGTTCGTGGATGGCTATAGCGATTGAACCGACATGTGCTTTGCGAGGTTTGTGCGGAAATGTGTGAACACTGAAAAATCCGACGACCTGCCCGTCTACAACAGCCACTATCGTATGCACTCCCTCGGTTTGACCAATCCTCTGCCGCCATTGTTCGCGTGACGGGTACGGCAGTTGGAGCGTGCCCAGATACACTTTTGGGGAGCTGAATATTTCGTAGAAAGCTGAACAGTCATCGGGTTCAGCCAGACGTATTTTTAAACCCTCAACGGACAATTGTTTGACACTCCTATTCCTACACGTGTTGATCGACCAGGATCATATTCCCATCCGGATCGGAAATCATAAAGCTCGCAGGACCGGCCGTTGTCTCATCGGCTTCGGCGATCATCGTTATTCCATGAGCCTTCAGCTGCTTTTGCAGCTCTCGGACATCGGTAAATTCTGCCATTGGCTGATTATTCCTGTCCCAACCGGGATTAAAGGTCATAATATTCTTTTCGAACATACCTTGAAAGAGTCCGATAGTGGTATCACCATTTCGCATAATCAACCAGTTCTGGACCTGATTACCCATAACAATTGTAAAACCAAGTTTTTCGTAAAACTGCTTTGACGCCTCAATGTCTTTTACAGCCAGGCTGACTGAGAAAGCTCCAAGTTTCATTTTTTCCTCCCATTGTCGTAGTAACCCACAACGATTAAGTTAATTCCCTGGTCCAAAGGCCTCACCTATGCTCGGACAATCAACGCTGGTTGCCGGACCAGACGAGGCCCTCACCCGTCTTCACAATTTGAATCCGTCCTTTATGGTTTTTCCAATTGATAAGTAATCAGGAACAGTTGAGTGCCTTTCTGCGTGGCAAATCCAGTTGGTCTGCCATTGCCGGTAAGGTCGTAACAAATTCGCAAGGTGTTACCGTTCCGCTCATAAATAGCGTGAATTGTCTTTCCTTGATTGGGGCCTTCCGTACCGGTGATGTCCAGTTCCTTTGGACTCGCCGTGGGATTCAGCCTTATTTCCCCCCGATCAACTGCCTGAAAAGCCGTTACGATATATTTGTCATCCTTTACCACCAGTTTGATTGTCTTACGAATTTCCTCGGGGAATGGGTTCCCGGCGAGCTCCGCTGCCGACGGCAACCAGGTGCCCTGAATATTGTCACTATTGTTAATGTCGCCACCCATGCCGATCATCGAGAATGAAATTCCCAGGGTGACCAACGCCATTGACGTAAACAAAACTCCGATTGCCTTGCCGAACCGATTGTTGACGATTACTTTCTTCATTGAAGTCTCCTTCGCTCGAAAATTTTCGTCAAACTACGGTTTTCGCCCGCAAAAAGCATCACCCGAAGGTATGATTTCGCCGAAATCGCCCTAAAATCACCCAAAAGTCGGTAGTAAGCTCTCATCCTGGTGTATTGACTACGTACGAAATGGCCGCAACTCAGGTTGTGCCAGGCGCTTTCAACTATTCATCCAGCTCTCTGATTTCAATCCGATTACCGGTGTTTCGGATCGCATCTATATCGTTCATCTCTTGATCGCAGAGAGGAATGCTGTGGATCACAAACCGGGAGCTGATCTTCCGCAAATGCACAGGGATGATCTCAGTTGATATATCCCAGGTGATGCCGCCATCGGCAAGACCTTTTCCTTCAGTGCGCTCGAGCAGAACTTTGGTATAGCCATTTAAATAGAACAGTATGCGGGTAGGTTCTTTGATGATTGGGGCGTCCTTTTAAATTTCGTCATGAAACAATGGCTTTCCGCATAGCATATCGCTGGAATGTGACACCGCGAAAAGAAACAGTCTGTTCTTCGACTATACAAAAATTATGCTTAAGGAAGAACGGCTTTGCGACTAGGCTCGCCTCGGTAAACAGCTCAATACCTTCAAGTATCTGTTCCACATAAAGCAGCAATCGAGTTGCAACACCCCGCCGCTGAAAAATCGGATCAGTATAAAGCAAATCGATGTGGCCATTCTCTTCGTATGAAATGAACCCCGCTAGCTTACTTTCATCAGTAGCGACAATCAGGTGCACGCCTAATAAACGCTTTCGCCAAAATTCAATCTCTGGCGGATGAGGAGCCCAAGCGTTGAGCTGCTCTGGACCGTATAACGGTGCGCCGAGAACATGAACTGACGAGGTAAAGAGCGCAACCAAATCTTCAAGATCAGGATCATTGTATGGGCGTATCTCCACAACTAGAAGCCTTCGTTATCCATCGAAATCCGGTAAAAATACCTCTGAAGCCTTGGGGTCATAAACGACTCCGTCAACCTTCACCTTTGAACACCAAAAACAATGAAGAATGTCCTTGCCTGGCATCAATATTGTTAAATCCAATCGACGCCATCGATGCAAGCCCAAACGGCACAGCAACCCACATATGCTGTTAGCCTCGTGCTCCCGATTGGGCCATAGCTTTGCAGCGCGAACCGCCACGTCATGGTTGGTTCTTGAATGTTCTGTAATTTTCATTGAGACCTTCCCGTGCACATATGATGGATCTTTGATTAATAAATAAAATTCCTCTTTGAATTTGTAAAGAATTAACGTTTAGTTCGATTCGAGACTGCATATGATTAATCAGAATCAAATCTCTCTCACTGCCGTAATCGGAATAAAGAATTCTCTTGTTATTTTCTTCGCGGGGCATCCCACGCCCCATTTGGCAGATAATGAAATCGAACCAAATAGATATTGTCGCCGCTCCCGTGTTTTGCGATTTGCATCAGGCTATCGACGTTGTCGAACCCCGACTCCTGGGCAAGATCGTCGGTGATGTCCTCCATCGTGATCGGCTCAATCGATTCCACCACTATGTGACCATCATCCAATGGATAACGCCCGCCCACTTTCACACGTAGATTCTTCCAAATGCGAATGCTGCATTTGATTCTGCCGAGCTTCACTCCCATACGAAGTTTTTTGGTGAACGTCATACTTAACCAATACTAATTCGTCTGCGCCGCAAGCGATGTTGCACCTTGAATAAATGGTTCGACGTGGCCAAGAGCGCGGTCGGTATAAACTTCCTCCTCACCGTGAGGCAGCGCGTACGACAGAGCATTAACTGCCGCTTGTCGTCCCCCGCCTACCCATATCAGCCACGTCGCCAGGTAATGCGAGGCCAGACAGCCTCCCGCCGTTGCCACTCGTCCGCTGGCATGGAAGGGTTGATCCAAAACTTGAAGCCCAGCGGCCTCGACCCATTCTTGAGTTTTGCGGTCGGTGCACACCGGCACCCCGTGCACGAGTCCAAGTCGAATCAGCACCAACGCTCCAGAACATTGCGATGCAATCAACTGACGCTGCGGGTCCAACTGCAGTCGCGACATCAGCGCCTCGTCCTGAACTACTTCGCGCGTCCTGCGGCCGCTGCCAATGATGACAGCGTCAGCTTGCGACGCGAATTCGAGCGGCTGCTGAGCGTGGACTACAACTCCATTCATTGACGTAATGACTTCTGACGGGCCGGTAATTTCAGCGCGCCAACCGGGCAGATCCACCCGGTTGATGATGTGAGCGGCGACCAGCGAATCGATTTCATTGAATCCGTCGAATGTTACAATAGCTACTCTCATTTTTCTTCACTCCGAAAACCACGCGTTCCTCAAGAACCGATTGTTAAGGCATCGTAACCAAGGGCAGCTCAATAAAACTCGCTTGACCTGGCGCGTGATAAATTCGTTGCGTGGCTTTGCGATAGTCTCCTGCCTTCGCCCAAAATATATTAGGAACAAACGTTTGGGGATTACGATCATACAGTGGGAACCAGCTGGATTGGATCTGCACCATCAGTCGATGTCCCGGCAGAAAAACGTGATTGGCATTCGGAAGAGCAAAACGATAAAGCAACGGCTTGCCTGATTCGATAGGTTTGGGAAATTCAAGGCTCTCGCGATAACGACCTCGGAAAATGTCGGCAGAGATCATCAGTTGATAACCACCCATGTCGGGTTGCGACGCAACTTCGTCCGGATAGACATCAATCACCTTTACGACCCAGTCGGAATCTGTGCCGCTGGTCGATGCAATTAAGTTGACAATCGGTTGACCACTGATTTTCGTTGGGCTGGTGATGACATCGCTGACAAACGTTAAAACGTCCGTACGACCGGAAGCCTCTCGCTGATCGTCGACCAGCCATCGCCACCAGGTCAGCTCGTTGGTATAACCCGTGGGCCTGGTCGGACGCGCGCGGAACGGAACCGGCTTGGCCGGATCCGAAATGTATTCGTCGAACGCCTGACCACCCGATTTTGGCGCATCAAAACCCAATTTTGAATCCGCCTCAAGATAGAGCGGAGTCGGTTTAACAGTGCAACCTTCCGCACAACCAGCCGGCCACGCAGGCAGCCGACGCCATCTATTTGTACCGGTCTCAAATGCGGTAACCGGAGCGATGTCCATCTTCGGCGCATCATCTTTTAAGAAATGATCCAGAAACGGGCGCAATATCTCCTGACGAAATTGTGTTCCTGTGTCTGCTCCCCACCTCAGCGCGCCCAGCGTGTCGGCATTCTGGATTTCCTGACCGTGATGCCATGGACCCAATACCATATAGACCATGTTGTTATTTTTGTCTTTGGGCTTGATAGCTTTGTAAACCGCCGTAGCGCCGTAGATGTCTTCCTGATCCCAAAGGCTGTGAACCAGCATTACCGGGACTTTTAGCGGTTGCTTGGCGAGTATTTTGTCCATCGCCTGCTCTTGCCAAAACGAGTCATAGCTTGGATGTTCTAAAATCTTTCGCCAAAAACCTACTTGTTCAAGTCCTCGTTGCTGCCCCAGTTCACCCGCAGACACGGCTTGCATAAACATATCGTAGTCGTCGAAATTGGACGTCCACCATTTGGCCGAATTATCGCGAGTCCCCTCTTGCTCGTAAATATACGGCATATTCTGCTGGCGGAACGCGCCGTTGTGAAACCAGTCATCACCCATCCATCCGTCGACCATCGGATTCATCGGCACGGAAACCTTCAAGGCCGGGTGCGGATTTACCAGCGCCATCAACGGTAAAAAGCCGTCATACGAAATTCCCAGGATTCCGACTTTGCCATTGGTCTCAGGAATGTTTTTGATCAGCCAGTCGATCGTATCGTAGGTATCTGTCGCGTGATCGACCTCGGTCGGATTCAGCGGCCCATGAAGCGGCCGGTTCATGACATAGTCACCTTCAGACCCGTACTTGCCGCGCACGTCCTGGACCACGCGAATGTAGCCGCCCTCAACGATTACGTCGGTGGCGTTGTCGTAGCCAGTCAGAATCGGCCCGAGGTGAGAGCTTGCCGAATGGCTGGTAAGATCGGTGGCGTTGTATGGCGTGCGAGTCAAAAGAATCGGTGCGCGTTTTGCGCCTTTCGGCACCAGAATGACAGTATGCAGTTTAACGCCGTCCCGCATCGGAATCATGACTTCGCGCCTGTCGTAATCGAAGCCATAATTAGAAGAGACGAGTTTGTCCGGCGTTTCGCTTGGTAAACCCTGCGAGCCATTCTTCTGACCTGATGATTGAGAGAAAACTGTGCCCATTCCCAGAATCAAAGACAATAAGCACAGAACTGTAATCATTTGCGCACGCTTCATTGATGTTCCTCCAGTAGATTCTGCTTCGTTATACCACGTTCATCGCAACGAAGTCTTTCACGATCCTCAACGTTGATTGTCGAATGTAATGTTAAATAGAACGTTTCTGAAGAGCCGCCGATATCCGTTCGCTCGTCGCCCAATCAATCGCGCTGCGGCCGCGGCTGTCTTTTACGGCAGGATCAGCGCCATATTGAAGGAGCATTTCAATTATTTCCAGTTGTTCTGCAACTGCGCCTGCTGTTCCGCCTGCGCCGGTGGATTGGACTGCAAGATGCAGTGGCGTAGAGCGCTGTTTAGTGGGTGCATCAACTCTTGCGCCTTCCTTAAGAAGCTGACGAACAGCTTCGGGACTTCGCGCTCGCACTGCTCGATGCAAAGCGGACACGCCTCCCATATCGACATGGTCAAGTCGCGCTCCGTGGCTAACCAGCAGGGCGATGAGTTCAGATTGCTTTTCCGGATCCCAAACGCCGTCTGATTTTGGCCGCGGGTCACAGGCGTAATGAAGCGGAGTAGCCCGTCGCCGATTTTGAGCGTTCACGTCTGCTCCGTTTTCGATAAGAAGTTTTGCTGCCGCAGGCCGAAGCGCAGCGGCTGCCAAATGTAAAGCAGTGTCGCCCATATAAAGCCAGTGTGGTATTGATTCGACCAGGTAATCTTGCTCGATTCGAGCTTTTGATAAGTCGGGCGTCGTTTCCAAAAGGCGAGCTACAGCCTTGTCGCTCTCGAGGATCGCCTCAAAAATTTGATCCATTCGCTGGTCTCCCGCGGCCATCGGGACGCTGATCTGGTTCAATCAATTCTCCCGCGGACAACTAATATATATTCTTTGCATTCTTCGGCAAGAGGTGTACGTGTTTCAAATGAGCCCTGACCTTCTCATCATCGTCTTGCGGGTAATCAAAACCGAAATGACCCGCAACCTGATTGCCGGCGGTTCTAAACAGATCACATGTGGCGAAGAGAGCGTTCCAGGTATTCTCACGGTCCGCATCGGAATACGTTTTCTCAAACATAACCCATAATTCAGGCTCAAGATACTGTTTGAGATTTTTTCCAAAGCTGCCCATATTTTGCGAGAAACGAGACTTCACGCCAACTCGCCAGGCCAGCATTTTTGTCAACTGCTCTCGCACAACCACGTCCAACATATATTTGGCATAAATTATTTCTTCTCTCCACAATCCCTTGGCGACATTCGTGCAAACCCACCAGAATTCGTTGCAGCAATCATAAAAAGCCCTGGCAGTGGCTGGTTCAGGAAGATAGTGACGTTCGCTCGGAGTCGGAAGGCGTTCGAAAATACCATCCTTATCCAGGAGCGACAAACTCAGGCTGTCTGTCGGTATAGTATGATGTTTTGAAACGGGATAAAGCGTGAGATCAATTCTGTTACCATCAGTAAACTGCATCAGATAAACAAACCGCCCGTCGTTAACAGGAGGCGGCTCCTCCATTGCCTCGGGCAGTTGCAAGATCATCAACTCGCCAAATCGATTTATCCAGGTGCGGTCATTCCTGAAAGAATCAACATTCGTAACAAAGTATGCGATATCGAAATCCTGAAAAATATCGCGTCGGGCGTTTGGATTGACGCGAGAGCCGCTCATAATCACCGCGCGAATGCGGTCATCGCTCCTGGCTGTATCTATTATGAGTTCAAGAATCTCTTGTTCGCTGCGCATGATTTTAGGATATGTCATTCGTTAGGCTTCGTCAGTTAAGCCTTTGTCGAGGTCTTCAAATCCACCTTCGGATCAATTCGCTTCACGATGATACCATTATTGGCAAAATCGATTCACATTCGCGGACACGCACAGCGATCCTGTCAAAGAGCCAATCGATGTTTTGGTCTTCAGATACAAAGAACTTCGTTGTCCGAACAATTAGCAGATAGCTATAAAATAATAATCGCAAGTTACCTATCTACCTACGTTCCCTTATTGTCGTCAATCAAGCGCGCTATTTTTGTTCCGGCCGTTTAGGAGGGATGAAGTGAGAACGCTCCTTTCTATATGTCTTCTCTTTTCCATAGCGCAACCGGTTTCAATGGGCTACCGCGAAACACAAGTAGGCCATACGCACGATATCCTTAAAGTCAAATTCAACCAGGATGGCACTAAACTGATATCGTATTCAGCAGGCGATGGATGGCTGTGCCTTTGGGATGTTAAGAGCGGGAACCAACTATGGAGGTCGAAAACTGAATTCATTCAGAAAGGCGATGAATATTACACGCTCACAAGCTTTGCATTCAGTTCGGATGACAGCTTGATTGTTTCAGGCAGTGGAAACGGAACGGTTCAGTTATGGGATGCAAAAATCGGCAAGATATTGTGGCGAAGCGACGCACATAAAGACAGCGTCACAGCAGTTCAATTCAGTCCAGACGACAAAACCATAATTTCCGCAGCTTCACCAAAGGATGGTGAAAATGAAATTAAAGCGTTAGACGCTCGAACCGGAGATGTTCTCAAAACGTTGGAAGGAAAACCTTGCACGATAATTTCGATGAGCTTTGAAGATAACGGAAAGCTGTTGAAAACCGGCAACCTGGACGCACACGTTTCAGAGTGGAATTTGGAAACGGGAAAACAAATCAATCCAGATTCTGGCCTACCTTGTAGGATGCGTCGTACATACGAGTGGGAGGTATCCTTTAGCTCAGATTTGAAAACAACTGCAATACGAACTGGTGACAAAGAGCTTACGATTAAAACCACTAAGACGGGTGCCGTGGAAAAAACCCTCGAGGCCGAAGCATATAGAGTTTATTCGAGGCTCAGCGCCGACGGCAAAAAAGTGATTGTCAGTAGTAATAGAGGATTCACTTTTTATAATCTCGCTACCGGTGAGGCTCTTAAAATTCCGGAATTATCCGGCACTGGTTCCACCATAGATTTGAGTCAGGACGGTAGTTTGTTTGCCGAAGGCGGAGGTTGGGGTAATGCCGCAATTAAAATCACGGACACAAAATCAGGGACATCCCATTTGATCGACGGACGATTGAACGGAGGTCAAGTCCCACCATACCAGCGATCTGAGTTGGAAGTCCGTTTAAATAACGAGAGAAAACTGAGACAAGCAGCATTAAGGGAAGCAAAGGCTAACCGCGATAGGCAGGCTGCGACTGATACCGCCCTTTACAGAAAACAGGTATATATAACTTTTGAACATTATGGCGATATGATAGATCCGGGCCAGCTACGAATAATGGAGTCAAGCGAACCGAACAAAAGCAACATTAAGAAGAATCTTCAAGATTCCAATGCTGTTTGGCTGCGGATCCACAACGATTCGCCTCTTCCCATCGAAGTTCCGACCCAAAGTATGTATTTTCCGAATGACAAATGCTTTTATCAAATATCGAATGGGAAGAAGATATTCGGGTTGTGTGATAATAAAGAGATTAGTATCTGGCATGGATTGGAGAACAAGGACGGCAAACCGATTCCATACGGTTTTGATTTTGGCTCAAGCGCGATTCTATTGCCAAAAACATCGGTTCTTTTTGCGATACCAAAGCAAATATTGAGAGATGGAAATGCAATCCGATTCACGTTTACGTTTCAGAAAGAGGACGATCAAAACAAGATCGAAAAATATGGCGAAGAACGATTGTTGCGATTCAGCGAATCCGACCTTCAAAAAGCAACAATATCGAAATAGAGTTTTTACTCGTAACGCAATGCCACCATTGGATCGACTTTCATCGCCCGTTTTGCGGGAATATAACAGGCCAGCAGCGACACAACCATCAGGACCAATGCTGCGCCGCCGAATGTTAAAAACTCCGCCGTTTTCACTCCGTAGACGAAACTGGATAATACCCAGCTTAAAAGGAAAGACCCTACCGAACCGACGCCGATACCCACGAGCGTCAACCGTAGACCCTGCCCAATTACCAGTCCTAACACGCTGGAAGATCGCGCCCCGAGCGCTACACGAATGCCGATCTCGCGCGTTCGCTGGCTCACCGAATACGACATCACTCCGTAGATTCCGACTGCGGCAAGGATGAGAGCCAGCCCTGCAAATGCGCCCAGCCACTGCGAACAAACCTGCAAAAAGAAGACTGATCCAAGCTCGACATCCGCCATGGTCTTTATATCGAAGACGGGTTGCTCTTTGTCTATCGCCAGCACTTCATCCCTGATGGAAGAAGCCATCGACATCGGCGCGACCCTTGTCCTGGCCACCAGCACACCGGTCGACC